>JADFPW010000233.1 GCA_022562105.1 Planctomycetota bacterium | reverse complement strand
CCCTTGTCCAGCAACGCCATGGCACGAAGCCGACGCCGCTCCAACTCCTTCGGCGTACCTTTGGGTCTCATACATAACAGCATCGGCACCAGAAGGGTAATTTATTTAACAAATCAAAGGTCAATAAAAGCACTTCATGCGATTCTCGTCCAGCGCGGGTATCAAGCGAAGCTGTTTACCAAAGTCGCCACTCGGGAAGAAAACGGCGAGATTGACATTCTTGCGTGGACAAGTCGAGCGCCCAGAGAGATTCTGCTGATTGAGGCAAAGTTTGTCCTTCCAGCAGACGAAGTGAACGAGGTCAAGGACCTGACAGAGCGTTTGCGAGGTGGGCAGAAGCAGGCGGAGCGCTGTCTGCGAATTCTCGATGGACTGTCGGCCAGGGCCAAGAGAGAAGTATTCAAGTTCGTTCCCTGGGAGTCGATCGAAAAGCAGTATGCGATTGTGGTAAATAATGAGGGAGTTCCAAACTCGGCGTATGCTCCTGAGCGTATACCCAGCATGGATCTGCCAGTCTTGAAACAGAGGCTGCGGCCGCGTGATTGGCGACGCCCCGAGCTGCTCTGGGAAGCGGCCCGTAGTAGAGAGTGGTTGGCCGACGTCAGGCGCATGCAACCTGCGTGGCGGCCCGTCAGTCTCGGTGAAGTCGTCTACGAGGTTCCGGTTCGCGAGGGCGGCGAAGAATGATGAGGCAAAGGCCCTCCTCCAGAAGCTGGCATAGCAGTCCGATGACAACGCGAGCACTGCCATCAGGGTTGCGGAATATCACTGCCGCGGGATCCCGGACAGGTATCAACGTCCGGCGAGGCGCCGGCCGCTACTTCTTCAACGGGCGGCTACGGAGCCTCGTAGTCCTCGATCTTGATGAGAAAACGGTCGAGCACGTCACTCGGTAGAAGAAACACATCCTGCGAATCGGCCAGGGCGGCGTACACGCGCTTGTCGGGATCGTGTTCGCTGCCCTCCGACGCGATCCAAATCGCCCCGACGGAACCGTCTTCGTCATGCACCTCGATGGTCATGGCCCGGGAGGCTTCGTCGAGACCGAAGTCGGCCAACTCCGCTTGGTATGCAATGTAGCGCTGCGACTTGATGTTGCGGATCTGGGCGACGAGGCTCTCGACCTTCTTGCGATCGATGGGCAGGTCCGCCTCGGCGGTGAACACCCAGGTGTCGTCGCGCTTCTCGAATCGCGTCGTTCCGGCGGGTGTGGTGACGGTGACGCTGGTGGCTTGGGATTCCTGGAAATCGAGCAACTCGCTCGAGTGGTACTCTGCGATCAGTTGCTCATAAACGCTGCGTTCGATTCGATAGACGGTGTCTCGATCGCCGCGTTTGGCGTAGACGACGCCGTCGTGGTCGGCGACGAGCAGTTTGCGACTCTCCGACGATGAGGGTGCCGGAGCGTCCTCCGCGTCCTCATCCGCATCGTCATCCTCATCCGCATCCTCGTTCGCGTCATCATCCGCATCCGCATCCTCGTCCGCGTCATCGTCCGCATCCTCGTCGTCCTCGGAGGCGGACTCCTCGGCACCGCCACCATCCGGCGAGGGCACAGTGAACCGGATGACCGCCGTTACGTTCGGGGTAAGCAACCCATAATCGTCATCGAGACCACCGTCGGCCACGACCTCGACTGCGGTCAAGTTCGCCAGCGACTCAGCGAGCTCCAGGGCTCGATCCGAATCCGTGGGCATCTGAGCAGGTGAGGTGATCCCGAACCCATCGTCAGTCCGCGTCAATGCAATTCCAAACGGTCGCTGGGTACTGGGCTCGATACCCAGGAGCGTAATTTCGTCGATGTTCTGCACCGGAATGTCGAAGATCTGTCGATCCAGAAATGCGATCGCGCTTTCGAACAGGGCGCCTATGTCGTCCACACGCACCTTCGCCACCGCTGACGATCCCTGCCGTTGGACGTAGACCATGCGCTTGGTCTGCTCGTCGGTGTAGGCCCCGACATCGAGGCGTTCGAGGTCCGGCTGGCCGGGCATGCTGATCTCGATGGTGGCTTGCGGTGTAGCCAGACCGTATGGATCGCCTTCACTTTCCGGATGGTCGATGAACGCCCGGGCCTCCAGCAAGTTGAGTTTCTTGAGCAGATCGCGAACCTTGGCGGAATCGGCGTTCTCGTCTCGGTCCGCCAAGTACCATGAGCTGCCGCTTCGTTCAAACGTCGTCGTACCGCTGGCGTTGGTCAGGGTGACTTTGTTCGCCGTGACCACCGGAGCGTTGATGAGCTTCATGTCGCGCCAGTCGGCGACCTTGACGGAAAACTTGTTGCCGGTGCTCTTGTTCAGGGTGGCGACCGCGGTGTCGCCCGCCTTCTGTATGTACACCTTGTTGTCGTCACCAACCGGAGCGCGGTCGGAAATATGGAGGGTGTATACCGTGGAGGTAATAACCGGCTCGGGCTTCGGCTCCTCGGCCGTCTCCTGTTCACCGTCGTCCGAAGCGCCGTCTTGCTCTTCGGCGTCCTCGTCCGATTCGACCTCCTCAGAATCGACCTCGTCAGACTTGGCTTCGTCTTCCGGATCCGGCTCGGGCTCCTCGCGATGCTCGACCGTTACCGACACCGTCCGGGCGGGATTCTCCAGCCCGAACACGCTCCGAGGCGTCGTACCGTCGTCCGCCCATTTGGCGGCCCGTAGGCGGCTCAGGGTGTTGATCAGATCGGTGACTTTCCTTTGCGTGGCCCTGGCCTTGAACGGCTCCTCGAAGACCCACTTATCGTCCGTCTTGGTCAGAACGTAGCGCTGCGAGTCGCCATCCGCAGCCTGCGTGACTTCCACCCGCGTTACCTCTGCCTTGTCGAACTCGAACAGGACCAGATCGCGATACTCGGTCAACTCCTTCTTGAGCAAATCCTTCAGGGTCGGCGTGACGACGTGTACCTCATCGGCCGTGCCCAGCCGGGCGTACGTGGAGGCGTCCGACGCAGCCTTGCCCACCGAAACCTCAACGGTGACCCCCTCGGCGTTGGTCAGGGTGACCCTCTGTCGTGGATCTTCGAGATCGGCCTGGGCAACGGTAACCGCCCCGGCATCGCCGGGTTTGTAGGTCAATTGAATCTTGGCGCCCTTGAGTTGCCGCAACACGCCTTCGATCATCCACTTGGTGGCGTTGGCCTCGAACGGCTCGGTGATGGTCCAGCGATCGTCTAGGTCGTCTTCACCCTTAACCAGTTCCATGCGCATGGCGGGCTGACCACGACGCTGCACGGTGATTTCGACGGGATCGCCGAACTCAGGGTCCAGGAGTGGCTGCTCCAACGAGTTGGCGTCGGGCGTCGCGGCTGAATCCTGACTGGGGCCACGATCCGGCACGACCACAAATGCAACAACCAACACGATGAGGGCGACGGCCAATCCCAGGGTCGTCTTGACGTTCATGGGGTGTTATCTCCGTCGGATTTGCCAAACCACCAGCCCGCACGACATGGCCAGCGCCGGCCATAACGCATAGACCAGTACGCGAACGGCGGTCACGGTGGTCTTGCTGTCGATGGTCAAGATGCCCGGATCGATGGGCCTGCCCAGCTCCATCCGATCTTCGTCGTCATTGAGCCAGTGAAGCGAATTGGCGAACAGGGTGATGTTGGCGGGAAACGCGGGCAAAAAGGCCAGAGATTGCCCAACCAGCACCGGCCTGCTCGCCCGGGTGTACCGGTCCATGGCAAACTCACGAGTGCCGAACACGATGATCTTCGCGTCGCCCTTGGTCGCCGCCACCGCTATGATAAACGGGCCCTCGGTGTTGGCATCCGAGCGGACCAGCGAGTCCGTCGAGATCATCTCCTGATAGGCTTGAATGTCGGTCACGCCCCAGAGGCCGTCCTCGCGGGGCAGGACGAGCAGCGGTTCGACGGTGACGCCCTCCGGCAGCGTCTCGGCGATCTTCAACCCCGCGCACCACGACCAAACGCCGTGAAGACTGCCCAGGCGGCGCACGATCAGATGATCGCTGGCCACCTCGACGTTCACCAGATCGACCGGCCCTTGACGCATGGGGCCGGGATCCGGCCGCCATTTCCCCGGGGCCACGGCGACGTTCTTCAGAATCAGGGCCGACAAATCGAGTTCGATACCCCAGTTGTCGGCGAGATAATCGGCGAAGGGATAGGTGGTGGGCATTCCGGGGAACGGTCCGGAGAACCAGCCGCCCATGAAAATCGCTCGTCCGTCCTCGCCGATCGCGTCGGTGATCGCGGCCTTATGCCGTGGCCCGAATGGTAGTTGAGGTTGCTGCTGCTGTTGAAAAGGATTCTGCTCTTCGGGCTTGAAAATGACGAAGAGCTTTCGCGTGGGCTCCGGATCCATCTCCGGCGGGTCCATCTTCGATTTCAGATCCCACTCGTAGACGTCGAAGTTCAGATCTTCCAGCCGAACCTTCATCTCCCGATAGGGAGCCGGTGTCTGCGGCTGCCCCGGCATCACGAAGCCGGACGAAAGCAGGCCCGGGCCGCCGTAGCGGACAAACACCACCGCCGACTTCTCATGTTGGCTGAGCCTCAGAATGGATGAGGTGATTTCCTGTTCACCCTTGAACGCCCGATCCGCAAAGCTCATGCTCGGTGGGGTCGGTCTGTCCGGATTGGCCGACGGCCAGATGTCACGGAAGCGCAGCAGTTCGGCGCTATCGCCCGCCTCAACGATCAACGCGTTCCCCGTGGGGGTCAGGCCTCGAACGATCTCGTCGAGTTCCAGTCGATCGTTGGGCAGATTGCCCTGCTGCTCCTTCAGGTCCACCACCAGCGTCTGGTAGCGCTCCCGGGCCCCGCTGAGAAACTCCCTGACCGGTTCGGAGAGATCCGGGTATTGGGCGATCTGTCCCTGGCCGAAGTTGCCGATGCTCCTGAGCAGATCGGCCAACCGCCGGTACAACGTGCGCATGACCGCAACGGCTGACGAGTACCGCGGCGGGGTGCTGGTCGACGCATCGCCGATCTCCTCGCTGCCGACGGTCAAATCCTGGGCCAGATCCTCCAGGCTCATTCGCACGCGGAGAAGAATCTCGCCTTCCGATTCCTCGGCCGACGCCATCAACGCGGTGATCTCATCCAGCTCCGTCTGCACCAAGGTGGACATTCGCTCGATCAGCTCGGTCTCAAACTGCTCGATGGCGGCACGGAACTCCTTGGCCTCCTCCTTGAACTTGGGCAGCTCGGCGAGGCGCTGGAGCAGCTTCTCACGCTCGGCGTGGTCGTGGATCGGGTTGAATGAGCTGACCTCGATCTTCGACCGATTGGTCGATTCGTATAGATCCAGAAGATCCTGGACGGCCGCCCGGTAACGCGATTGATCCTCCTCCTCCAGATCGGTCTCGAAGTAGGCGCTGGTCAACCGAACCGGTACCTCCAGCGAGGTGAGCAGGTTGTTGGTCCCTTCGGACAGGCTGTTGACCCCGGTCGAGGTCCAGTCGAACTTGGCTCCATACTTGTAGGCTCCCCATTGGAGCACACCGGCCACCGCAACCGCCAGGGCGCAGGCTACGGCCACGTTAGCACCGACCAGAACGCGACGACGCCCGCCGGACGAACTGGATCCGCTACCCGATTCGGGTTCACTTACCGCCATCGGCGAGACTCCAATACCTTGACCGCCAGAAAGAGGAACAGCGCCGCGGTGCTCACGAAGAATATCATGTGGTTCATGTCCAGAAGCCCGCGTGAGAAATCCTGGAAGTGGGCGACGATGGACAGGTGCTGAATCACCGCTCGTTGCCACCCGTCGAGGTTCTGGGCTACGTAGTTGGCCAGAAACGTGAAGATCGCCAGCACCACAAAACTGCACAGCACGGCGATGATCTGATTGCGCGTGCATGCACTGAAGAACAACCCGACGCTGATGTACAAAGCACCGAGCAGTAGAAGCCCGAGGTACGTGCATGCCGCCTGACCCCAGTCGAGCGGGCCGAAGCTGGCGATCAGGACCACATAGAGCAGCGTCGAGGCCAGCATGACCATATAGAAGAGGTACGCCCCGAGGAACTTGCCCATCACCACCTCGGTATCGGTGATCGGGGCGGTCATTAGCGTCTCAATCGTGCCGCTGCTGAGCTCCTCGCTGAGCAGCCGCATGGTGAGCATGGGCAGTACGAACACCAGAATGAGCGGCATGATGCTGCCCAGGACGACACGCAGCGATGCGGGATTGCCCGGGACGAAGCCGTCGGTCCCGAAGAAGATGCCCGAGACCACCAAGAAGACGGTCAGCACCACGTAGGCGATCGGCGAGTAGAAATAGACGGCCAACTCCCGCCGCGTCAGTGTCTCAACATTCTTGAGCATGATCCGAACGTTCCTGGGAGTTACGCCTGACCGGGCGCCAAAAAAGTGTGGCACTGGTTTGTAACCAGTGTGTCTTCACCAGTTACAAACCGGTGCCACACAGGAAAACCTCTTTGTTCAACAGGCTGCTACGCGCTTCGCTGCTCCGCGGTGATTTTGACGAAGTAGTCCTCGAGGCTGGCCACCTCACGCCGCATCTCGCGCAGGGACCACCCGCGCTGCCCCACCAGCTTGAAGATGTCCTCCCGGACGTCGCGCTTGCCATCCGCCTCGACCGACAGACGTTCCCACCCGTCCACGGATTGCACCTGCACGGCCTTGACGCCGGCGATCTTCCCCACGCCCGTTCGCACGTCCTCGGTCGGGCCGCGGATCTCGGCGATGAGCTTCGAGCCGGCACTGATCCGATTACGCAACGCGTCCGGCGTCCCGCTGGCCACGATGCGGCCGGCGGCAATGATGATCACGTCCGTGCAGACCTGCTCGACCTCATGCAGAATGTGCGAGCTGAGCATGATGGTGTGCTGCTCGCCCAGCTCGCGGATCAGCTTGCGGGTCTCCCGAATCTGGGTCGGATCCAGGCCGAGGGTGGGCTCGTCGAGAATCAGCAGCTTGGGATCGGAAATCAACGCCGCCGCCAGCCCCACCCGCTGTTTCATGCCCTTGGACAACTGCCCGATCGGGCGATTGATAAACTCGTGCAAACTGCAGCGGTCAGCCACCATCGCCGCCCGCTTGGCCCGCTCCGCCGGCCCCAGGCCGTGCAGCTTGGCCCGAAACGTCAGGTACTCACAGGCACG
>JADFPW010000232.1 GCA_022562105.1 Planctomycetota bacterium | reverse complement strand
CGGGGTGACGGATGATGCCGGCCTGTTTGTTGAGCACCAGGATGTGGTCGTCCTCGAAGATGATGTCCAAGGGGATGTCTTGGGCGATGATGTTTTGAGGCGGGGGAGGCGGGACATTCACCTCGATGAGGTCGCCGGCATTGGGCTCATAGCTGGGCTTGGTCGGCAGGCCGTTGACCGTGACCTCGCCGGTCTGGATCAGCCGTTGGAGCGTGGTTCGCGACATACGCGGGAATCGACCACGAAGGTACTTATCCAGGCGCCGCCCCACCAGACGCTTGCGTATCGTCACCCGTACTCGGCCGTTCTGTCGGCTTGTTTGCGAATCCCCGCCCGCAGCAGCCTCAGGGGCGTGGTTTGCAGCGTCTCCGGATCCATCGGTTTTCATCATGCGATGTGCGTGCCTTGTTGTGGGGCAGCTTGCCCGCCGACCAGGCCGGGACGCGGGCGAGCGACGGCATGGGCCATTCGGGACGTACCTCCGGGCCTGATAGGCGGCCTCCCAAATGCTCGATCTCACCACCCTATTGGGTGAATCAAGTGCGGGCAAGCTCCTCGGCCGGCCGCATCCACGTGTTTGGTGCCGGGGATCACGGAACGGGGTGGCCCCGCTGTTCGGTTTCAAGGCGCCGAACGCCGAAAGATTTATTATTGGGGGTTGACTCTTGTTTCCGGACCCTGTAGTTTGGGCATGTAGAGAGAGAGGCAACCGTAGTGCGCCCCGTCGGGCGTGCAGTCGGCCAGGAGGAGGAATTTTAATGTCTCTCTCTCGACAGCTTCTTTCGTGCCATTCCCGTGGTTTCCGCGTTCCGCTTCCAGGGACAGCTTTGCTGGTTTCGGTCTGTCTCTGCGCCGGGTCGGCGTTGGGCGGCGTATTCCCGAGCATTGGGGGAACCCCCACCGAGACCGACGAGGACGTGTTCACCAGTTCGGAAGGTGACTGGGAGGCTGTCGTTTACTCCTACGCATTCGTAGGAGCTGACGAGGCCGACGATGTCCCCCAGGGCCTTCCTGACCCGATCGACGGGCAAACGCTCTTCGCGTATGTCCCGCAGATGGTTGACACCGCCACCGCCTCGGTCGATCAGTTCCAGGTCGGTATTCCGTTCGGTGATCTGGTGCTCGTGGCTGGGCATAGTGAGACCATTCTTCCCGAGCCCGGTTTCGTGGAGGAGGATCGGCAGAACCCGAGCGGGACTCAGGTCAGTCTTCCGGCGTTGAGTGTGACGTATCTCTACAACGGCGACTTCTCCTTTGATGCCGGGGAGTTCTCCGTTCTCTATTTTCTTTCGGAGGGAGTTCCGGGGCAGGTGCCCGCCACCATGCGCGGTGGGGCCAGCGTCACGGATGAGCAAGAGGTTCTGGGGCCGATTCCTGAGCCGGCCTCCGGCGTGATTCTGATAGGAGGGATTCTCTATGCGGTTCTTACGCGCAGGTATGTGGGTCGCGTGCGTAGCCTCGGTCGTGTTTCTGGCAACTGATACAGCACGAGCGGGCGACGACGATATTCTCGAAGGCGACCCAGTCGCCACCGACTTCGATGTCTTCGTGCGGACAGATCTGGACATCACTTGGCGGGTGGAGGTCTCATCCTTTGTGTACGATTCGTCAAGCGACGAGGTGCCCGAAGGCACGCCGTTGCCGGGCGCCGGTCAGACGCTGTTTGTGTACCTGGTAGAAAACACCGGCAACGATTTGCCGACCGACATCGCCGTGACCGACTTCTCGATCGGTAATCCCGACTCGTTGGCGTTGCTGGCCTTCGATGCGGCGACCGCCGACCCCGACGGTTTGGACGAAGCCGACCGTAGCGATCCGCGGAACTTCTTCGAGAACACCCAGAGCGTAGCGTACAACTGGCAGGATTTGGCTTTCCCGCCGCCAGCTACCATGGAACTGCTGATCGGGCAGTGGTCCGTGGTCTACTTCCTCGTCGATGGTACCTTCGCCGATCAGAACGGAACCGTCATTGCCGGCGGAATATCCGACGGTCATACGATTCTTGGGCCCATGATACCGGAGCCTGCAACGCTGCTGGTCTGCCTGGCCGGCGTCGGTGCGCTGACCATGTTCGGTCGGCGGAGAAACCGTCGGGCCGCCTAACGACTTCGGCAACCCAACGGAACCGAATATCCCGCCGCGCGCACGCGTAGGGGGAAAGCAACGGAGTTCGGATCGAGAGTAGCAACACTGGTTTCGCTGGCGTTGCTGTTGACCGCCGCCTCCGGGGTCGATGGCGGCGGCACGCCGATTCACACCAACTACGACCTTCTCTCCGGCGCCGGGTTCGAGGCGGATGTGTACTCGTTGGTCTATGCGGGGGTGGGATCGGAACTTCCGAACGACTCACTCTTTGTCCCGCTCAACAAAGGCGAGACGCTGTTGGTCTACTTTGTGAGCAATGCCGCGGAGACCGGCCACGTCGACCTCGATGGTCCGGTATCAGTGAGATGACTTATTCGCCGACTGTCGCACCCGCATCCCTGACGTTCTCGGCCTCGCTGCTCTGGCCGTAGCCAAACCGCCGCCTCGGCGGGTTCCCCTATACGTCGCGCCAGCCTCAATAGATGCTCCAGCCTGTCCGACCCCTCCCCGTTCGCCTACCACCCCGTGCATTCGAGAGCCTGTCGTTGCCGGCCAGTTGACTCGTCCGCCCTGGTTTTCGGACCTCGGCGTGGTTCGGCATGACCTACCCTTTCTGGGCTCGCCGGTATCAACGCCCGCTAATGCCCCAGATTTAGTCCGCGCACACCGTATGTTAGCCATACCACCGGGAATCTTCATGCAGCTGGTAATTTGGGTTAGAGAGGCGTCGCTTTGGCGGCTATGATCCAGTGACAAAGCGGAAGCTCGCTGACGCGGTGACCCCCGTGGAAGCTGAGTTGCCAGCCGGGCAGGGCGAGAGAGAAGCCTGCCTACCTCGGCGAATTGTCCCGATAGTTTCGATGCGTTGTGGTGCGCACTAGAGATGCGCCGTTCGAGTTCGGTCGCCGGCTAGGAGGATGGGAAGATGAGAGTGGGAATGAAGGCGATCCTTACGCTAGGCATCTGCTCAGCGGTTGCGGTGGGAGCCCCGGTCGAAGAAGTTGAACCCAACGATACGCTGGCCACTGCCCAGTTTATTGGCGAGGAGTTCTATCCGTTTGGGGCGGTCGCCATCAGCGGATCCTTGATCCCGAGCGACATCGACGTTTTTTCGTTCGACGTCCAGGCTGGGGATGCTGTCCTGGTGAACATATTCTCGTTGGATCCACTCGGCGACCCTGTGCTCGGCATATTCTCGCCGGACGATACCTTGTACGCAATGGTGGACGATTCCTTCGGGTTGAATCCGGTGTGGGCCGGCATCATCCCCGAGTCAGGAATCTGGAAGGTGGTCGTGAGCGGCAATGATGAAGACGTCTTGGGCGGGCACGAGGAGGCGTTTGAGTATCTCCTAACCTGGCAGATTCCCGAGCCGGCAACAGCAGCATTGGCAGCCGTCGGCCTCGTCGGGCTGACGCGATCCCGTCGTCGGCGGTCCATGACTGGGCGCGACTAGCAGCCCCGAAACGCGGCCTGGAGGCAGGCAGGTAGGCCCGGGCAAGGTAGCCTCTGGTCTCTCGGAGGCGTCCGTAGTTCTGGGTCCGCGGGGCCGTTCCGGTTCCGTTTCGCCCCTTCGGCTGGGCTTGCAGCTGCCCAGCGGCATCCCTCGACGTTATTGACGGCTTGCGGGCGATCCAGCCGTTCTCCTTGCCCCGGCCGGTGGGAGGCTTGCGGTCATTTGGCGTGTTGACCGCCAACTGGTCCTTATCGAACAGCAGCCAAGGTCGGCCGTGCTCATTCTACGTGCGATTGACGATGTTACCGCCCCTGTCTGCCCCATAAACGGCACACAACGGCCGTAGCTGAGCTCGAGCCGCAAGAAGGCAAAAAAATCTTGGCTAACGGCGATTTAGGGGGTTGAGTCGCCGCGGCGTTGGGAGTATGATTGCATGATTGGGTGGCAGCTTGCGGATACGAATGCTGAGCTGCCAGCCGGGTAGGGAGAGAGAGAAGCCTGCCTACCTCGGCTAATTTCACCGAAAGTTTCGATGCGTTGTAGTGCTGTTGGTCGCTGCGCCGTGTGGAGTCTGTTGGCGGTAGGAGGATGGGAAGATGAGAGAGGCTATGAGGGCGCTCTTTGCGCTCGGCATTTGCTCAGCGGTCGCGCTGGGTGCCCCGGTTGACGAAGTTGAGCCCAACGATACGCTAGAGGACGCCCAGTTCATCGGCGAGGAGTTCTACCCGTTTGGGGCCGTGGCTATCAGCGGGTCGTTGATTCCTGACGATGTGGACGTGTTTTCGTTTGACATCGATGTCGATGACCCGGACAAACCGCCATTTGTGGTGGTGAGCGTGTTTTCGCTGGATCCACTGGGCGACCCAGTGCTTGGTGTATATGATCAGAACGACAACTTTGTCGAGCTAGTGGACGATTCTTTTGGACTGAATCCGGTGTGGAGCGGCGTGATCCCCGAGTCTGGGATCTGGAAGTTCGTGGTAGGCGGCAATGACGAGGGCGTTTTCGGCGAACACGGGGAGTCATTTGACTATCTCTTGACCTTTAAGATTCCCGAGCCAACGGCCGCAGCGTTGGTGGCCATCGGCTTGCTCGGGCTGACTCGCCGTCGGCGCGTGCTGGGAAGCCACTAGCGGCCAGGCCGAGACAGCACGGTGGCTGGCCAAGTCAGCCACTGCAGGGTATCCTTTACTCCCGGAAGCGTCCGCGGTTTTGAGCCCGCGGGTCGCCGCTGGGTTTTTTTGTGCGCGGTTGTTGGGTCGGTCGTACCACGGACATCCTGGTACGCCATAGCGATTCGGTACTTCAGGGAGATACGCAAGCCATGTCGGGAACGCGATTTGTATTGACGGGCACGGGGTTGGTTCTGGGAGTTCTACTGCTGGTGGGGTGTCCTGAGTCGCCGTCCGGTGGAGGCAACGACAACGTTCTCAACGACAATTCAATGGCGAGCGAGAACGATAACGGCGCCGGAGGAGCGAACACCAACGAAAACGGGGGCGGCGTGCCGAACGTCAACGATAACGAATCGGAGAATGCGAACGGCTCCGGCAACGAGAACGCCGCAGGCAACGAAAACGATTCGGGCGCCGGCAACGACAACACGGCAGGAGGCGCCAACGACAACGCGGCGGGTAACGCGAATGATAATGCCGCCGACAATGTCAACGAGAACGCTGCCGACAATGTCAACGAGAACGCCGCAGGCAACGTCAACGACAACTCCGCGGACAACGGCAACGAGAACGCCGCGGACAATGCGAATGACAACGCATCCGGCAATGACAACGGCGGTGGCGGTGGCGGTGGTGGCGGCAACGCCAATGCCAACGACAATGCCAACGACAATTCGAGCGGTGAAGGGACCGAGCAGGTTGGGTGTCCCGGCTTTGACGAGGTAGTGCTGGCCGTGACGCCGTTCGCAGGGTCCACAGCGCCCGATCCGCTTCCAGACATGCCGGTGACTGTCCTGGTCGGAGACCCGTGGGGCGTCGTCGTCGATGTCGGCGATCTCGGGAACAACACGGGTCCGCTGTTTCTGCTGGTCACTCTTGATGACAACGAACTCAACGGCAACACCGGGCTATTGCTTGACGCGAACTTCATCGATTCGGAGGTGGTTTTCACGATTCTGCCTCTCCCATCGAGCGAGACCGGCACGTTCTTTGTGACTGCCACGCTCGTCTCGGCAGATGCGTCGGACGTTGGATGTGACAACGTGGCCCAGGTGTACAACACAACGGTGACGATTACGTTCGAGAGTCCCTAGGAGCACACAGGTAGGACCATTGTGCTGTCCGGCGGGCTGCGATGAGACATCCTGGAATCCGGAACAACCCCTTCGACTCCGCCTCGACGGCAAGTGGTCGAGTTCTCAGTTCGCTGGATTGCGGAGGGGAATCCTGTGTCGCAGGACGCCCGGCCGTCGGCATTCGGTGCGTCCGCCGCCACGAGAACGTGATCTCGGGCTTGCGGTGGGCCATGGATCGGGAGTAATGTCCCGTCAAGTCATGCGGCCGGCGGGCGATCCAGGGTGATGGCCGCTGGCGGCCGCTTCCGCTCATCAGCTGGAGAACATGCCATGAACGATCGAGCTTCCCGGTACGGTACGAGAGAACTCGCGGTGCTGTCGCTCATCACCCCGTTGCTCGCCGGCATGGTGGCCAGCGGTTGCTCCTCCATGAGGTATCGAACGCCCGGGCGCGGAGTGGCTGTGACCTCGTTGGCGACATCGGATTTCGATATTGAAGAACGAATGTTGCGTCAACCAGCAGCGTCGTTCCCCGCCCGTGTTGCGGTGGTGCGGGTGCAGGCCTCGGGGTATCGATCGCATGGGTCGATCAGCTACGGCCACGGCAAGTACTCGGTGGTGACGGCCGGTGACATGGAGCGCGACGAGCACTTCGAGCGCCTGGAACAATTGCCCATGGTGGCCGACGTGGCTCGCCTAAATCGGCTGCTCATTCCTCCGAAGCTCGAGTCGGACAAGGAACTCCGCCTCGCAGCCGCCAGCTTGAAGGCCGACCTTCTGTTCGTCTACACCGTGGACACGATCTTTCGCGTCGATGAGCACGATGTGGGGCCGCTGCGGCTCATTACGCTCGGCCTGCTGCCCATCAATGAGGCACACGTGACGTCCATTGTCTCGGCGGCTCTGTTCGACGTTCGCACGGGCTACGTCTACAGCGTGGCCGAGTCCAGCGCTCGGGAAACGCAGCTTGCCAATGCGTGGACCAGCAAGGATGCCATTGACTCCGCTCGGCGCCGCGCCGAACGGCGGGCGTTCGAGGGACTTCTCGACGAGTTTACCTTGGCTTGGGCGGATGTGGTCGCCGAGTACGCCGGCCAAACCGACGAACCGGTGGTCTCGAAGCTGGGTGACGCCCGGTAGCACGCAGCGGATGTACCACGAGTCCGATGCCGGCAGCACTGAGACGCCACACTCGTGACCGACGGGCGGCTAGCCCGCATATTTCATGAGGCGACGTGAGCGTTGCCAGTCGGTGTAGTGTGCGACGATCGTCGGCTTGGCGGTATGGTCCACCGTGGTCGGCGCAGAAAGCCCCCTTTCCCCCACGGCGATTTCG
>JADFPW010000231.1 GCA_022562105.1 Planctomycetota bacterium | reverse complement strand
CTGCCTGGAGCCCGACCCGGACTGCGACAGCCAGTATGATCCATGCGGTCCGGACGGCGTCTGTGGCGAAGGCTGCGTGGCCGATCCGGACTGCGATGCGGGCCAGGATGATCCGTGCGGCGCCGACGGCGTCTGCGGAGAAGGCTGTGCCGAGGATCCGGACTGCGTCTAATGACGCGAATGGACGCGGAGGTGATCCGCCCGTGACCTACTCGGGCTGATCGTCAAACTGGCTCATCTTCGAGCCCTGCGACCGCAACTGACGCGGTGGCGGCTACCAAAGCCGTCACCGCTTTTTTTCTGCGCCCACTGGGCCGTCATCTCGGACAAGCAAGTCGAACGGGTCTCTCGATCACCAACCTCGCCGGCTGATGGTAGCTCGTGGTTGACAGCCGACCCGGTTCGTCCGATCGCGTGCGCAGTTATTCCTGGGGAAGAGTCGAGACCGCTAACCCTGGAAGTGCGGGAGGGTAGTCGTGCGTGGAGTGGTGATCGGTTTGTGGTTGACCGGGTCAGTCGTCGGCACGGCCGGTGCGATAAGCTGTGTGGCTGACGCTCGGGTGGATCTGGCTGCTACGCAGAGCCTGAATCTCCTGGCCCATCAAATGGAGTTGACGCTGGCGGAATACCACGCCGAGACGGAGTCGAGTGACGATCTGCGCGAGGGGCAGGCCATCGCCGCGTTCGTCGTTCGGGTTCGCAAGGAGCTCGACGATGAGGCGGCGCTGAACCGATCGATCGATGACTTCACCGAGGCCTTCAAGCTCCTGCGCGGGGATCGACGGACCGAATGGTTGCGCTACATGGACGCGATGGAGAACGTGGGTTTGATTGGCGAAGTCGCCGACGGGCTTCGGGAGCTGGCCATCGACAGCATGAGCCTGGAAGACGACGTTCGCCGCTACCTGACCGGCCTGTTGGAGGCGGCCCAGCAGGCGGACATCGATGCAAGCACATCGCCACCGCCGCCTGGATCGGGGAACTGACCATGCCCGAGGATGCTCAACAATTGGATCGGCTGTTGTCTCGTCTCGCCGAGGCGTTGAACCGGCGTGAGCGTCATGGCGACGCCATCGACCGGATCCTGGACAGCCAACCCCGGCGCACGGAGGTGAGATCGCTAACCAATGACGCAAGCATCAAGGCGTTTCGCCGCGAGCTGATCGATGGGTTCATTCGTGCGGACACGGCCAACCGATTGCTCGGGCTCATCGAAGAGGTGGTTGCAAGGCTTTAGGGCGCGATCGGGACGTGATGTATGGTGTGGGAACCGTTTGCTCAACTTCTCGGCATCGTCCTGCCGCTGGTGGTGGTTCCGTTGACGGTCATGCTCTTCTATCTGCGGGCGGTGCGTGAACATCAGACGGTCAAACACCGTGAAATCGGGCGGATGATGGAATCGTGCCGTCAGGAGATGTCCGAGCTTCGGCGTACCGTGTCCCTCATCGAGCGTGACTTCGCCACCAAGGAGGAATGGCTGCGTGAAAGCATGCTGGCTCGTCAGACGATGGAACGCCTCACCGAAAATCTGGCCCGCGCCCAGGCGGAGATCGAGCACGCCCGGGACGGCCGACCACGCTGTGATCGGGCCATTGAGGCGATGACCGCCCTCGCCTCCCGGCTGGCGTTCAACGCGTCGAATCCGCCGGGATCAGACCGCGGACGGATCGAAAGCTCAGCCGAGGATCGGGAAGGATAGGCATGTCCAACTCGCGGAGCAGCCGACATATCAAACGGGTCCGCGGCGAGATTCTCGTCGTGCTGAAGATGCTTTACCCCACTGCCCTGCAGGCGGATCAGTTGCTGCGCACGCTGTTGAGCCTGTTCCCCACGCTGGAATGGGATCATCTTCGCCGGGACTTGGCCTATCTCTGCGAGAAGGGCTATCTGCAACGCGTAGTATCCGACGCGGAGGAGGGTGAACGCTTTACTCCATGGCGGAAACGCTGGTTCCGTCTGACGTCGGCCGGGATCGAAGTCGCCGACCATTGTGTGGACGATCCGGCGTTGGATCCATGACCCCCGAGACCGCCAAACGCTGTGCTCACCGGCAGCCCGAGGCTCGACGACCAGGCCCGCCCTCCGCTCGCAACTCGCGGCCCCGGCGCGAGACGTTCAAGCAGGCAGTGCCCATCGCTGTGCAAGCCCGGCTCGACGAGTTCCTGCGGCAGGATGGGCGTTCGCCGGAACGGTTGGCAGAACTCTACAAGTCGCACGCATTGGACGGGGAGTTTGGCGTGACCCTGCCGCAATTCCGACGCTACGCCGGCGGAGTGAGGAATCGAACGTCTACGCCCGATGCCCGCAGCCAGGTCACCGGTGACAGCCAGGACGTTGACGCATCACCTCGATCCACCAACTCCAAGGGAGCGGATTCGACGAAGCCACAGCCGGCAAGGGGGCCGGCCGCTACTTCGCTGTGCCGCGAGGCATTCCGTGAGCGAATGAAAGCGATCGGGGAGATTGTGGATAGCACTTTCGGAGCCTTGGCCACCCATCAGCCGGATCTGTGGGGTCACGGAGCCTACCTGATGTTGGTCGGGTCCGTGGTGGCCTGTCTGGCTGAGCGACACGCCGAGTTGAGCACGTCGGAGCTGGCGACGTTGTCCAAGATCCTCACCGAGCAACGCAGCTTGACGCTCAAACAGGCCGAAGCCGATCGCAAGTTGGCCGATCGACAAAGCAAAGCCACCGCGGAGCAGTTATCGGTGGATGCCACGGGGAACGGTGACCCTCGGGCTCGCAAGTTGCCGGCTCACTTCGGCGACGTGGTCCGGCAGATCTACGGTACCAGCTTCCAGGACGATTTCACCGTTGCGCCTGGTGCCACTGGTGGCTTGCCCACCAGTGCAGGGGCCGAGTCAAGCGCAGGATCGACAATGTAGTGAGCCCGCTCATGGAAGAGATGGCCCTCGGCCTTGGATGGCATGATGAAGCGTCACTGGCCGAAACACTGGTGGGCAAGCCGTCAGTGGCACCCGATGTCACAGCCTGAAACACTGTTGGACAAGCCGTCAGTGGCACCCGGCACGATCTACCAGGAATAATGTACGGTATACCGGATGGTCACTTCGCCGTCTTTCTTGATGTCGACCGGAAAGTGAATCGTGCGGCTGTCCATTTTCTTGAACGCGTGCGTCTTTCGAGCGATGTTCCAGTTGGCCCAGCGGTATAGGTTCTCCTTGACGATTACGCTGACGCGCTCGTCCTTGTGGTTGCGGATTTTGATCTCGATCTCTTCGTCCATCGTCCTGCGACGGGTATCGACGGCGAAGTCGATCTGTTTGCGCTCGCCGACGACATCGAATGCGCTGCCCATCTTGATCAGGACCGTCTCGTCCTTGGGGGTGTGATCGATGACGTCTTCGCCGATGAACTCGAGACTCTGATCTTCGGGATCCAACTTGCTGACCCGCACGCGGCCGGACGGAAGGGGCATGCCCATGCCGTTCGCTTCGCTGTTCTCGAATTGCAGGTAGGTGTCGACTTTGGTGTTGCCCTGCGTGCCGTAGTTGCGATCCGTCATCGCCGACGTGCCGTATCCCCAGTACCGGTTGGCGAGTCCGTAGTAGACGAGCACTCTTTCGCAGGTCACACCCGGGACCGGCGGAAACAACTCGATCTGCTTGGTGGAGTTGTCCGGCAGCGTGGTCGGTCGGCCCAGCGTGTAGAGGTGGTACTCGAAGAACGACTTCTCTTTGAACCCCGCGGGGGCCAATTCCGCGTCCACGTATCCCAAGCTGCGAAGCATACCGCGCCCTTTCATCTCCGGTCGGGGGGCTCTGTGGACCTCCCCGGCTATCAGCTTCAGCTTGGCATTGCGGTAGGTGGCCCCGGACTGATTGAGGATGCTGGCCCAGGCGCTGATGTCCAGCGTGCCGCTGTTGGCGTCTTGGCCTTCGGCGAACACCAGGTTGTAGTCGGCCCACCAGGTGATGGCCGCGGTTTCGTAGGTTACGCGTACTCGGTGCGCTCCGGGCTCGCCGGTGGCCACCTGCCAAACCAGTGTCGGTCGGGTGATCAGCCCACCGGGCAGTTCCGGAAACCTCACGTTGGAGTATCCGTTGATCACCTGCACGCTGCCGTCGTCCTGGCGCAGCACCAAACCGCCGGCCGTACTCAACAGCGTACCTGAGAAAGTGACCATACTGTCGCCGAGTGATTGCTCCACGCTGATGGGGCGATCAATGAAACGCTCCATGAGCTTGGCGGTGCTGACCAGGTCGAATTGGAAGTTCTGCTCCAGGACGTGGGTACCCTCCGGATCGGTCAGCGAAGCGAAGGTCACCGTCGTCGGGTCGATCTGAGCGGCCACGTCGCTGAACCTGATCGTGCTGACGACATTGGCCAGGTTGATGTCGCGTTCCTGCTTGACCACCGCGTAGCCGGGAATCTGACGGGCGAACCCGCGCCCGAAGTTGGCCAGGCCGCCCGGCCGATATAGGTCCGGCGAGATGGCACCGGGTTGAGCGGTGCTGTAAATCGTCAGGGCCGTCGTCGTGGAAGTTTCGCCCGCATGCACGTTCATCGACCACGTCGCCGATGCGATCCCGATCGCGATCCACCACGCCGTCGTCGCGGGGACAAAGAAAGGGACACTACGTTTGCATTGAATCACCGGTCGTTCCTTTCATTAGGCTGGACCGGGGCGGCGAATCGCTCGCGGCCGGTCCGTTCATTCTGTCATGTTACTGGTTGGCTCGTTCTCACCGTCGATGCTATCGAGGTCAGCGCCGACCAGCCAGCGCCTATGCCCGCGCCGCAACACTGGTGGGCACGCCACCAGTGGCACCCGGCGCAGCCAGCGCATACGGCTGCACCGCGAAGGCGCCTTCGTCGCCGTAGTTCTACACGCACCAGATGCCAACAACTTAGACACGTTAGCCCCGCTTTCGTTCCAAGGAATAGCCTGTTCGCCGAGTGCCACTGCCACGGCAAGTCGGCCAAACCGACAGGATCTGGCTAGTGGCTCGTCCGGCTCGCGCCTGTAAGTCCTTTAGTTACAACGACTTACAGCAATCTTCGGTCGGCCGATGCCGTGGCATGCCGGTTGCTATTGTACCAGTGCGGCAGCGGGGAACGTGTTCGAGTGGACACCGTGGCTGCAAGTGGTTTGGACAACAAGAGTTACACAAACTGACATCGAAAGGAGAATGCGATGAACATTTGTCGGATTAGCGGAGTGTTCCCGGTCGTTCGGATGCGGGAAGAGATGGATCGTCTGTTTGCGGGTCTGGCTGAGACCTTTCCCGAGGTCGGTCCGCTGAGCGTGCTGAGTGGGCGGTCGGTTCCCGCGGTCAACCTGTGGGAGGACGACAATCACCTCTACGCCGAGGCGGAAGTACCAGGTCTGAAGCTGGACGATCTGGAGATCACCCTGATGGGCAACGAGCTGACCATCAAGGGTACTCGTGAGGCGTGTGCAGCGCAGGAGGGTGTTTCCTACCATCGCCGCGAGCGCAGCTGTCGGAGTTTCACCCGCGTAGTTCGCCTGCCTTCGGACATCGATGCCGAGAAGGTCAGTGCCCGACTGGAAAACGGCGTGCTGACGGTGACGATTCCCAAGGCTGAAACGGCGCGCCCGCGCAAGATCGAAGTCAAGACGCTGCCCGCGTAACGACGCGATCAGCGGCGGAACCAGACTACGAAATGGAGGTACGATCATGAGCACAGCGACATGCTGCACCCAGACGGCAAGACCGCAGGGCGAGGCGGAAGATCAGCGGAGCGAATGCTGCTTCAAGCCGGCGGTGGACATCATCGAGCGAAGCGACGAGCTGGTCATCGTCGCCGACCTTCCGGGAACATCCGGCCAGAACGTCAGCGTCGAGTTCGAGGACGGAACGTTGACCCTTCGGGCGACCATCGGTCAGCGTCAGGCTGAGGGTACGGCGTACCTGCGGCACGAATACCGAGTGGGCGACTATTGTCGGACGTTCCAGGTAGGCGACGTGGTCGATGCGGACCGAATCACGGCTGAGTACGCCGATGGCGTCTTGACGCTGCACCTGCCCAAGCGCGAATCGCTCAAGCCGCGGCGGATTGAAGTACGGACCGAGTAGAGTTCCTGCACGATTCTGGCTAAGATATCGGGTGGCTTCCGTCTGCGGCGGATGCCACCCATTCTTGTAATCGTCGCCTGGGGAATCGACGTGGATCGACATGCCGGTCGCTGGGTACGTCGACGAGGCGTACGGCGGCGTCTAGCGATTCCATTGCACCGTCTCGGCGAGCGGCTTCTTGGGAATGTCGGGCACCATGCAATCGACAGCAGGGTATCCGACCGGAATCAACAGGATCGGTTTCTCGCTGTCGGGTCGGCCGCAAATCTCGCGCAGGAACTTCATCGGGCTAGGTGTGTCGGTCAGCGTGGCCAGGCCCATCATGTGGCAGGCCATGATGAAGAAGCCCGACATGATGCCGATGCTCTCCATCGGGTAGTAGTTCTTCTGTTTCCGCCCGTCGGGCATCACTTCGTAATCCACACGAAAGAGCACGATCAGCCAGGGGGCGGTTTCCAGGTAGGGCTTGTGGGCATCGGTGCCGATCGGTTCGAGCGCTTCCAGCCATTCATCCGGAAAACGCCGGTCGTAGTTCTTGCGTTCCTCAGCCTCGGCGGCCAAGCGGATGTCGCGTTTGATGGCTGGATCGTCGATGGCGACAAAGCGCCAGGGCTTGCGATTGGCCCCGCTGGGGGCCGTATGAGCGATGGCCATGACCTGCTCGATCACTCGTCGATCAACCGGCGCATCCGAGAAATGCCGACAGCTCCGCCGTCGCGTCATCTCGTCCAGCAGCTCGCCCCCGCGAGCAAGCTGTCCGCCAACGTTGCGATGAGGCAACGACCAGGGAATCATTTTGGCTGACACACGTTGTCTCCTTTCCAAAGTCGTTGCAGTGTAGAGGCAAACGTCAGCCTCGGGTGCGATGTTAACAGATTATGGCCAAGGCTGGCATTCAATGCCCCACCACTCTAGAATCCACCTGACGGTTGCCCGCTCGCCCACGGAGCCGGTTGATTCCATGATCGTTCCGGCGGGTCGGAGAAACACCCGCGGGTAGTTCGTGATTTGGTTGAGTTCGCCCAGTCGCGGCCGCGTTCGAGCGACAATGTGAGCAGAACCGCACACGTGTCGCCATCCCTGCGCGGAGC
>JADFPW010000230.1 GCA_022562105.1 Planctomycetota bacterium | reverse complement strand
TATTCGCTGGGTCAGGAGGCCGATCAACCCCCACAAAAGGAGGCATATAGGGTGCAGGACGCCTGTTTGGCTCGTCAGGGGCGGCGATATTGCTCCTGGGGCGCCCTGCGACCGGTCTGCAAGCAGGGGGCTACCGGCGAGCGCGGCCAACGGTCGCGGGTGGGCTCGGCGCTCGCGTACCCGTAACATGGCCGCCAAGCTGCTGGAGGATGGCCGAAACCATGGTGAAACAACGGCGGAATAGACGAATCATAGGTGCGTTCGACTGGCGGTTTCATGGCCAGATCCAGGCAGAAGACCTGACCGAAGACGCTGGACTAAGGTGGCGGATGTGGCTGCGGTGGATCACGGCGAGCGCGCTGGCTGTTGCGGCTGGACTCCCGGTGGAGGCGGGCGATCCCAGCGGACAGACGCTGGCGACCGGTGTCGTGTTTCACGATGCCAATCGCAACGGTCTGCGCGATGACGGCGAGGCGGGTTTGCCGGATGTGCTGGTGTCCAATCAAGTCGAGGTGGTCAAGACGGATCGGGACGGTCGCTGGCAGCTGATGGTGGGCGACGATGCCACCATCTTCGTCATCAAGCCACGAGGGTGGATGACGTCAGTCGATCCGGTCACCCAGCTTCCGCGCTTCTATTATACGCACAAGCCCGCGGGATCTCCCAAACTCGAGCACACCGGGGTGGCACCGACTGGGCCTCTGCCCGACTCGATCGACTTTCCGTTGCATCCACGGGAGGAACCGGACCGATTCCAGGCCATCTTCTTCGGCGACACTCAATCGCGCAACGACGCGGAGATTGAATACATGGCCCACGACGTCATCGAGGAGCTGGTCGGTACGCAGGCGGCCTTCGGGGTCACGTTGGGTGACATCGTCTTTGACAACCTGACCATCTACGACCATCACAACCGCACCGTCGCGCTGGTGGGGATTCCGTGGTACAACGTCATCGGCAACCATGACATGAACTACGACGCCCCGACCGACATCCACTCGGACGAGACGTTCGAGTCCGTCTACGGCCCGAGCTACTACTCGTTCAATCACGGGCCCACGCATTTCGTTGTTTTGGATAACGTTCACTGGGTCGGGACAACGCCCCTCAAGCGAGGTCAATATCACGGCGAGTTCGGATCGCGTCAGCTCGAGTTCGTCAACAACGATCTGGCCCTTGTTTCGGAGGGGCAATTGGTCGTGCTGTTGATGCACATTCCGTTGTCCAGTGTGAGGGATCGGGAAGCGTTGTACCGCCTGATTGAAACCCGTCCCTACACGCTCTCGGTAGCCGCCCATACCCATTCCCAACGACACGAGTTCATTTCCCGTGAAGATGGATGGCGCGGAGCCAAGCCGCATCACCACTTCGTCAACGTAACTGTTTGCGGGAGCTGGTGGGGTGGGGCGCCGGACGAGTATGGCATTCCGCACGCCTTGACCAGCGATGGTGTGCCCAACGGGTACTCGATCATCACCTTCGATGGGCACGAAGCATCGATCGTCTACCAAGCCGCCCGACGATCGCCGGATTATCAGATGAACATCTTCGCTCCCTACGAGATCCGCTCGGCCGACGCGGCCACGACGGAGGTGGTGGTCAACGTGTTTGCCGGCTCGTCGAAGTCTACGGTGGAGATGCGCTTCGGCAGCGCGGGACGTTGGACACCGATGCGTCATGAGTTACGACCCGATCCCCACCTCGAACGGCTCAAAGCGCTGGAAAAGGTCGAACCGAAGCCGGCCGGCCGCGAATTGCCTGCACCCCAACAGAGCACGCACATCTGGACCGCCAAGTTGCCACCCAATCCGCCGGTCGGGGTGCATTTCATTTCCGTGCGTACTACAGACATGTACGGGCAGACCTACACCGCCCAGCGCGTCATCCGAATCACCCCGTGAATCGGGCCCCATCCGCGTTCAGACCGGGTTCTTTCGTAGCGTATCTAGCGGGTAGAACGTGTCGCGCCAGGTGACGCCGCCGTCGCGGAGGGTAACGAAGGCGGATCGCCAGAGGATGTAGAGAAACAACGTCCACGGAACCACAAAGATTGTGGACCCCAGCATGGAGACGCCGCTACGTCGGCAGATGGCCGCGAAAGTCAGGTGTATGAACGCCAGTGAGTAGAGATGTCCCCATCGTGCCGATTCCGTGAGAAGCAAGGCTCCGACGTAGGGTCCCAGGCCGATGACCACCAGAATCGCGGTCGAGAGAATCAGATTCAGGACGCTGTAGTTCAGGCCGGCGAATGCGTTCTTGGTCAACCCGTTGATCACGCCGCCCATGCCCACCTGCCAGCGGACACGAATCAGATCGTCGGCCGACAGCACGTCCTGGCGATACTGGTGCATCTTGACCAGCTTGCCCAGTTTCAGATCGTCGGCCACCTCCAAGGCGAGGCGTTGGTGTGTACCGATGGCTTCGTAGACCTCGCGCCGAATCAGGTTGAATGCCCCGATACCGACGTACGCGCCCTTGAATCTCGTTCGGACAAGCCACGGTTTCACACGCATGGTAAAGAGCAGCCCGAACATGGCGATCATCAGATTCTCCCAGAACCCGCCGGGTTGCAAGCCGGGATAGACGGTGACGTGATCGCGTTGCTGGCGGACGGCGTGGCTAACTGCGAATCGCACGCTCTGCGGTTCGAACATCACGTCGCCATCGGTAAATAGCAACCATGGGCCCGTCGACGCTCGGTATCCCTCCTGCATCGCGTGGGTCTTGCCCAGCCAGTCGGGCGGAAGGTCGACCACATGAACGACGCGCAACCGTGGGTCGGCGGCGGCTGCACGATCCATGATACTCCCGGTCTGATCGGTCGATCGGTCGTCCACGGCGATGACCTCCAGGTTCGGGTAATCGAGGGCCGCATAAGTCCCCAGGGCCCGGCCGATGGCTTGATCCTCGTCACGTGCGACGACGATCAACGACACCAGCGGCCAATCGTCATTCGCAATCTGTCCATTGGAGAGCCGAGTCAGTCGTCGCGGCCGGATCAGGTAAATCCAGCACGGCCCGGCGCCGACCAGCCACATGAACAGAATACACCAGCCGGAATATTCGATGATTGACTCGAGCATGGGTGAACACCATCCCATCGCGGGTGCGGATGCCACAGAACCGTTCAGGGTGCTCCTACGAAGTTACCAATCTGTTCCGGGTGGTCGGCCACGAAGTCAGCCCCGGCGTCGACCAGCTCATCGGCATCGCGGAATCCCCAGGTGACGGCGATGGACTTCATTCCCACGCGTCGGGCTGTTTCAATGTCGGCTATCGTATCCCCAACCATAAACGTGTTCTGGGGCGAGCGATCCATTCGGGCGATGATGTCCAGTGCTCCATGAGGGTCGGGCTTTCGTGGCGTTCGGTCGCTGGCCCCTTCCACCGCCACAAAGGGCCAGTCGGTCAGCAGGGCGTCGTGAACCTTTTTCGTGAAATGATGGGGTTTGTTGGACAGGACCGCCATCGGACATCCCCTGCCCACCAGCTCAGCAAGCAGCTCGGCTGTTCCGGGGTAGAGGGTGGTGTGATCCAGGTAGTGCTCGCCATGATGGTCGGTGAACCGCGTAACCATCTCGCTGACGGCGTGAGGATCGCGGGTATCCGCGGCGCGCTCGATCAGCGTGGGCAGCCCGTCACCTACCATACGTCGTACACCGGCCGGCTCGACCGCGGGGAACCCCAGCGACACCAGCGCATGGTTCACGCTGCTCGTCAGATCCAGCAGGGTATCGGCCAGCGTTCCATCCAGGTCGAAGATGATCCCGGGAGCATCGTGGCGAGTCGCTTTCAATTCCGATTCGATCGTCATAGGCGCGTGAGTTCCCCGGCCTTTGTCGCTGCTGAGCTTCTTTACGCACTTTCGGGCCCCGCGCTACCCGCCGAGCGTCGCAACGGCGGCCCCTGATCCAGCTAGGGATCGGTCGATCGCATTGTAGCATCGGCTCGGTGGCCATGGCCATGCCTATCGCCTATCATCGCTGGACAGGATTGGTGATGTCTTCAAGACGAGAAAAGTTCGGCCTCTGGATGGTGGGTGTGGGCGGTCGCGTAAGCGCTACCGTCGCCGTTGGAGTCTCCGCCCTCAAGAGAGGGTTGACCGCGACCTGCGGAATGGTAACGGAGTTGCCCGCGCTGGCCGACCACGACTTGCCCGAGCCTGGCTCGCTGGTGATCGGGGGGCATGAAGTTCGCTCCCAGACCATCACCGAATCGATCCGCGAGATGCACGAGCTGTCGGGTTTGATCGACAGTGAATTGATTCGTCGCTGTTCCGGCGATGTACACAAGATTGAAGCGAATGTGCGCCTGGGGACGCTCTATGGGGCGAGCAAGGCGATTCGATCATTGGTGGGCCGCGACCGTGCCACCGAACCCACTCGACCCGGTGATGTGGTCAAGCGCCTGACGGCTGATCTGGAGGAGTTCCAGCACCAGCACCGGCTGGACCATGTTGTGGTGGTCAACGTATCGTCATCCGAGCCGCCGTTTCGGATCGGTCCGACCCAGCGCACGTTCGAGTCGATCCGCCGGTCGCTGGGCAAGTCGGGATCGCGCGTGCTGCCGGCCAGCGCTCTGTACGCCCTGGCCGCCATTGAGGCAGGGTGCTCGTACATCAACTTTACGCCGTCGTTGGGCATCGCCGCCCCCGGGTTGGAAGCGCGTGCCGCCCAGCGCGGCACACTGTACGCGGGCCGTGACGGCAAGACCGGTGAAACGCTGGTCAAATCCATCTTGGCTCCGATGTTCGCCATGCGAAATCTGCAGGTGCTGAGCTGGGTGGGGCACAACATTCTGGGCAACCGCGACGGAGCCGTTCTCAGTGATCCGAAGAGTCGGGCCAGCAAGATCAAGTCCAAAGATCAGACGATCCCCGCCATCGTCGGCTATCAACCGGATATTCATACATCCATCGAATACATACGTTCCCTGGACGATTGGAAGGTGGCCTGGGACTTCATTCACTTCCAGGGCTTCCTGGGCACCAAGATGAACATGCAATTCACCTGGCAGGCCAGCGATTCGATTCTCGCCGCTCCGTTGATCATCGATCTGGTGCGTTTGACGGTACTGGCGTGGCGGCGCAGGGAGACCGGTCCGATGAAACACCTGGCGTGCTTCTTTAAGCAACCCATGCACGTCGGCGAGCACGATTACGTTACCCAATGGCGACAACTCGTGGCCCATGTGAACAGCGATGGGGGATGACTGGCCGGCGGTCAAGAGGCTGTTTCACAACCGCGTGTGGCACCGGTTTTCAACCGGTGGGCCTGGCGCCGGCGATCACCACCAGGGCACAACTCGGCAGCGTATCTAGGGCCGGCGAGGCGCCGGCCGCTACCACCTAAACGGGCGGCTACGGGCACACGTTGGGCTGCCCAGGCGTATCCTCGCCCACGAACTCGAACGGGCCGATTTGCCAGACCCCCGACCCATCCGCGCAGCGATACGCGTGAGCGGGCACGAAGATCGTGTCCGGCCCGAGCGTGGTCGTACAGTAGAGTTGATCGCCGGAACCTACGGTCTCCACCAGGCCGAGACAGTCGACGATCTGCGACCAAGGTGTCGAGTCGAGAACGCCGTCGTCGTTGGTGTCCAGATCGTCGCCGTTCGCTCCGCTGAAGTTGCTGACCAGCATGTGTGTAACGTTGTCGCTATTCTCGAAGTTGAGGTTGACAATCAGGTTGGGTGTGGCGCCGTTGAGCGTGAAGGTGCCCTCCGCCGCCAGGAAGAAGCCGCTGCTCGGAATGCTTCTTCCGGCCAGATCGACGACGGCTTCGATTACGCCGCTGCCGCCGGCCCCGTCGCCGATGACCAGATAGGTCAAACCGGCCAGCGAGTCGTTGGGCGGGCCGAACAGCTCGAAGTACTCGTCGTCGTCCGTATCGGGCTGGTTGATGCGCAGTTCGTTAATCGTAACGTTGTCGGGCGGCGCCTGGCATTCCGAGGACGCACAGTCCGTGTCATCACCCTGATATGCGCCTCCGGCGGTGTCACAGTCCTCTTCGGTTTCTTCGCTGCAAGTTTCACCCATGCAGCACGCCCCGGTCGGCGGCGGCGGTGGCACGCAGGTGCCGAATCGAGCCAGAACGAACCCGCTGTCGAGCGGATCCACCTCGCCGTCGCCGTTTTGATCCGCTGCGTCGCAGTTGTCGTCGCCAGTGCCGACCGGGCACCCGAAGCGAGCCAGCACGAATCCGGAATCCAACGGGTCCACCGCCCCATCGCCGTTGGCGTCACCTTCGCACAATGGCCCATCACCTGCGGGCATGATCAGATCCACGAACACCAGGAGATGGTCCGCTGCATCCAAACTCGTGCTCGACCCGAGGGCGTTGCCGCACTTGTCCAATCCGCCGGGCAACCCCTCGTCCTCGGAGTCGTAGACCTCGGTTTGCGGCCCCAATTCCAACAGCGCCTGACTGACGAAGATGTAGTCCAATCGCCGACCGGAGGACGGTCGGGTGATTTCGCTTCCGTCTAGCTGAAGAGCGTCCAGCGTGGCCATGTTCGGACCCGTGTCGTCCTCCAGGTAGAAGAACGGGTTGTTCTCGATTCCCTCGCCGTCTAGCAATGCTTGCAGGTCTGCCCCCAACGAGAATGACGCAGGCAACCCGGACGGCAGTTCGACGAACGGGTTGGGCGAGCCCGGCACGTCTTCGAGCTCTTCGTTGACGTCCCCCAGGATCACGTAGGCGTCGGTCGAGCTGTCCAAGTCGGCGATCGTCTGGCTCATGCGAATCGACTCGCATGCCCGGCGAAACTCGTCGTCGTTTCCACCGCTGGCCTTCCAATGCTCGGTCACCAGCGTGAGATCCGCGGCATCACCCGGCACGTCGACCACCACCTCGATCATCAGCCTGGTGATGTCGTTCGCGGACCCGTCGCCTGATAGAGCCGAGGACGTATGAATGGTCTCTGCCACGATCGGGAACTTGCTCATGAACGCGTTGCGCATATCCCCGAACGGATTGGTGTTCGGTACGACGGTAAAGTCGTAGCCCGCGTCGATGGCCAGCTGCTCGAAATTGGGAATGTCGTTGGGATTGAGCACCTCGTTGATGGCGACCACATCCGCGCAGATGCGATCCAGCACCGCCAGGGCGGCGACGTATTCGGTGCTACCCGGATCGCCCACGGTTTCCACGTTCAAGGTATCGACGCGGACCGTC
>JADFPW010000229.1 GCA_022562105.1 Planctomycetota bacterium | reverse complement strand
AGTCGGCATCGTACATGCGCTGATAGCTGGCGTCCAGGCCGGCGTTGTCGATGTCGAATGAGTACGCGTCCTTCATCAGGAACTCGCGGGTTCGCAGCACGCCGCTCTTGGGGCGCTGCTCGTCGCGGAACTTGGTCTGAATCTGATAGAGGTTGATCGGCAGTTGCTTGTAGCTGGTCAGATAGGCCCGGGCGATTTCGGTGATCACTTCCTCGTGCGTCGGCCCCAGCACCGTACCGCGTCGCCAGGGCTGATCCGGCAGACGAATCAGCGTGTCACCCATGGATTGATCGCGGCCGGTTTGTTTCCACCACTCCAACGGCTGCAGGACGGGCAGATGCAACTCGACCGCCCCGGCCCGGTTCATCTCCTCGCGGATGATGGCCACGATCTTCTGCAGGCTGCGCCAGCCCAGCGGGAGGTAGCTGTACACACCGGCCATGACTTGCCGAATGATGCCGGCCCGCAGCATGAGCTGATGCGACCGGGCCGTCGCGTCGGCCGGCGTTTCCTTACTCGTAGGGATGAGAAATCGTGTCCAGTACATTGGGACATGCTTACCGTGACGCCCTCGCCAATGCAACCGGGCGAATGGGCATCGCCCATGAAATCGCCAGCAGTCACCCATTTACAAAGCTACGGCCGGCGAGGGGCCGGCCGTAGCTGCTATTTGGATAGGGTGCTCACCTTTATGGCAAGCTGCTCGCGTGCAACCTACGCGGGCTGGCCCTCTTTCTTTTCTTCGAGCAACAGCACCTTCGCAGACAACTTGACGCGGCCCTGCGGGTCGATGTTGATCACCTTGACCCGCATGGTGTCGCCCACCTTGCACACGTCGGCCACCGATCGCACGTACTCGGTGGACAGTTCGCTGACGTGACACAGGCCGTCCTGACCTGGGCGAATCTCGATGAAGGCCCCGAAGTCAGCCACGCTGGTGACTCGGCCGACGTAGATCTGGCCCACCTTGGCCTCCTCGGTGACCTGCTCGATCATCTCGACGGCCCGCTTGGCGCCGGCCATCTCGACGCAGGAGACGCGAATGGTCCCGTCTTCCTCAATGTCAACACGAGCACCGGTTTCGGCTTCGATGCCCTTGATGCCCTTGCCGCCCGGTCCGATCACCTTGCCGATTTTCTCCGGATTGATCTTGATGGTGAGAATACGCGGGGCGTACTTGCTGGTCTCCGCTCGCGGCTGGCGAATCACCGAGAGCATCTGCTTGAGGATCTGCATGCGAACCTTCTTGGCCAGCTGCAACGCTTCCGCCATGATCTCAAACGAAAGACCACGGGCCTTGAGATCCAACTGAATTCCGGTGATGCCAAATTGCGTTCCGGCGACTTTGAAATCCATGTCGCCGAAGTGATCTTCTTCACCGATGATGTCCACCAGCAGGGCGTGCTTGTCGCCGCGATGGACCATACCGATGGAGATGCCAGCCACGGGTTGCGAGATCGGTACACCCGCGTCCATCAGGGCCAACGTGCCACCGCACACCGAAGCCATGGAACTCGATCCGTTGGACTCCATGATGTCCGACACGATTCGAACGGTGTAGGGGAAATCATCCGGCGAAGGCATCACCGCCTCCAAGCATCGCTCAGCCAGTGAGCCGTGGCCGATCTCTCGCCTGGAAACCGCTCCGACGCGCTTGACTTCACCGACGCAGAACGGCGGGAAGTTGTAGTGCAGCATGAACTTCTTGCTGTACTCCTCGAAGAGGCCGTCGACCGTCTGCTCGTCACGCCCCGTGCCTAGCGTGGCGATGACCAAGGCCTGCGTCTCTCCACGCATGAAGAGCGCCGAGCCGTGAACCCGCGGCAGGATGCCCACCTCGCTGGTAATCTCACGCAAGTCTTCAGGCCGCCGTCCGTCGCTTCGCTTGCCCGAGGTCAGGATCATGTCGGTGACGATTTCGGACTCGACGGTATCCAGGCAGGAGTAGACGACGTTGCGGTCGAACTCCGGATTCTCGGCATCTTCAGGGCAGATTTCGTCGAGGGCCTTGTTGTAGGCCACTTTGAGCGCTTCCTTGCGTTCGAGCTTCGGGCCGATCGATCGGCAGCGCCGAATCTCGTCGCCGTAGTCGCGACGCAGGCGATCGAGCAGAGCGTCCGGCGACGGCGGGGCCTGCCACGTGACCGGCTTGCCGCACTTCTCCTTGAGCTCATCGATCATGTCGCAGATTTCCACGACGGCCTTATGGCCCAGGCGGATCGCTTCGAGGGCCACCTCCTCGGAAATCTCCAACGCACCCGTCTCGATCATGTTGACCGCATCTCGATGGCCCGCGACCACCATGTCCAGGTCGGTGTTTTCCATCTCCGATTGCGTGGGGTTGATGATCAATTTGCCATCGACTCGGCCGATGCGAACGGCGCCCAGCGTATCGGTCGTCGGAAGCGGGGAGATGGCCACGGCGGCGGACGATGCCACGATGGCCAGCATGTCCGGATCGTTTTCCTGATCGACCGAAAGAACCGCCGCCTGAATCAGCACCTCGTCCTTGAATGCTTCGGGGAACAGCGGACGCAACGGGCGGTCGGTCATCCGCATGGTGAGGATTTCTTTTTGCGACGGTCGCCCCTCACGCTTGAAAAACCCGCCCGGAAACTTGCCGGCGGCGTAGAGCTTCTCGCGGTAGTCCACGGTCAGCGGAAAAAAGTCGATTCCCGGCCGGGGCGTGCCGGTGACCACGGCGGACAGAACCACCGTTTCCCCATAGGTCACAATGACCGAACCGGCGGCCTGCTTGGCGATCTTGCCCGTCTCAATGGTGAGCGTCTTGTTCCCAATCTGTCTCGATACCTTCGTCGTACCCATCTTTGTCTCACTTGCCATTTTTCTACCATCCAACAACTTGACTCCGGCATGTCTTTCGGCCGGGGTCGAACTCCAACTATTTTCTCTGTCTCTTCAGCTTGTAGCTTCTGTCTGAGGTGCGAGCGCGGGGGCTGCACGCTCCTGGTTCGGTGGCATCGCGGTGTAAGGTCCGTCGGGCGTCGCTGAATCGGACGGGGCGCAGCAGACCGGCGAGAGGCTGCTTATCGTCACGGCGGCCGATTGCTGAACTAGGATCTGATGCGGTATCCAAAGAAAGATGCCGAACGCTCCCATGGAGCGGCGGGCCCGTTTTGCAGCCGCTGGGTGAACCCTACTTGCGAAGACCGAGGCGCTGGATCACGCTTCGATACCGCTGGTCGTCAGTTCGTCGCAGACTCTTGAGCAGCCCGGCCCGCCGACCCACCATCTTGAGCAGTCCCCGACGGGAGGAGTGATCTTTCTTGTGGATCTTCAAGTGGTCGCTCAATTCCAGGATCCGCGAGGTCAGAAGGGCCACCTGCACCTCTTGCGAACCCGAATCTCCATCATGTCGCCGGTGTTCTTCGATCAAGTTTTGCTTCAGTTCTGGCGTCATCTAGGCCTTTTCACGTCTTGCCAATACTCATCCCCTATACAGCTTGCAGCACCACCATCCCGAACGGCTGAGCCGTAGACTTCCGCCCGCGTCCCTCGCGCCGGGCCAGCCCACACCCGGCACCGGAACCGATAGGCTACCGTCCTTCGCCAACGTTGGCAAGCACCCCCAAAGAACGGCCATCCGCTTTTGGGCGCTAAAGTGAGGCTGCAATAAATCTAGTCGGATTCCAGGAGCCGCTCGCTAGCCTGCATTAGGCGGTCCATTCGAAATGGCTTGTGGATATAGTCGTCCACGCCCATGCTCGAGGCCAAGGCTTCATGCCGCTTGCCCTGATTCCCGGTGATCATGATCACGTAGGGCTTTTCCCCGCGCCCTTTCTTGGCCTTGATTCTCTCCAGCACCAGGAAACCGCTACGACGGGGCAACATGGCGTCAAGGATGACCAAGTCGGGCGATTCTCTGGTGGCCATAGCGACGGCAGCATTCCCATCCTCCGCCACTAGCAATGTGGCCCCGGTATCGTTGAACGATTCCTTGATGGCCATCACGATATCCGGGTCGTCGTCCACGATCAGAACTGATTTGCCGGCAAATGGCGCGCTCACAGATTCTACTCCCACGGTATTTCCTGTCTGCAGAATGATCCAGCCGTACAGGCAATGATAGGCCAACCATCCGCCAACTGCAACGACAAAGTTGCATCCGATAATCCGGCCCGACCGATGGGCGATCGTCATTCACCATCCAGGGGGTCTCGATCGGTGCCTTTGGGGTGGACCGGTTTCGATGTTCCCCGAGCCACCTGCCAGGCGCCAGCCAGCACGCAGAGGCCCCCAACGAACGCCCCGGCCGTCACCCGCTCATCACCGAGCAAGACGGCTGCGACAAGGGTGACAAAGGGCTCCAAATAGAGCAGGACGCCGATCCGGGTGGCTCCGTGGGTGACGAGGGCGTCAAACCAAAGGTATAGGGCCAGACCACTGCACAACAAGCCCAAAATGGCGGTGGCCATGAGCGGGCCAGCCGAGATTGGTCCTACGAACGCTCCCGTCCAGGCCGTGGCCAGTGCGACCACGACAGTGGCCACAATCATGGCCATGAGGGTGACCGCGAGGGCCCCGCTGCGTGATGCTGGCCCGGCTCCGGCCAGGGTGTAAATCGTCCAGGTCAAACACGAGACAAGCTGCAGCGCATCGCCCAGTCGGGCATTCTCGAACTCGGGCATGCCTGAGCCCGTGACAATGAACACACCCACGAGGCCTAGCGTGATTCCAATCCATCCGGTGGGGCGAATCCGTTGTTGACCGAGCAGGTGAGCCCCCAGGGCGAGCGGGATCGGTATGAGGCCGATGATCCATCCGGTGTGAATCGCCGAGGTATGCTGAAGACCGTGGGCCTGGATGAGCATATGCGCCGCCAGGACCAAACCCAGGATTATGCAGGTCGGCCGATCCGAACGGGCCGGCAGCAACGCCCTCCCACTGAGACGGCCGAGTAGGCCCAGTACTGCGGCACCCAGCAGCAACCGGACCGTCACCAACCCGAACGGGTTGAAGGTCTCCAGGGCTTCACGAGTGAGAACGAACGAAATCCCCCAGAGGACCACCGCGAGCATCGCCTTGCCGGACAGCCCGCCGGTTCGACTCGGCTTGTGATTCGGCATCTGTTCCGGCACAGTGGGATTGTAGCGGATCGATGAGCTTGTGGTGGCTGGTTGAATTCGTAGCGGTCGGCGCCTCGCCGGCCGAGAGCCCGCGGCGCCCAACCGGTTGGCGGCCGTCTGGTCCCGATTCGCGCCAGTTGCTATGGTCCCGGTGACGGTTTCGGGACATCCAATGGCGCTGCTCGCCGATTCGGCGAATCCGGACCGACCGGATTGACCTCACATGCTCATCGACCTAACGCAGACATCGCCTCAGCGTGTTTATCACCTGATGATCCAGACGATTGTCCCTCGGCCCATCGCTTGGGTGCTCTCGGACAACGGCGACGGCGGCTACAACCTGGCTCCGTTCTCCTATTTCAACGGGGTCTCCAGCGATCCGCCGGTGCTGATGATCTCCGTGGGTCGAAAGGCCGACGGCTCACGGAAGGACACCTGGCGCAACATCGACGAGCGTAGCGAGTTCGTCCTGCATATCGGCCACCGGGAGCTTATCGATCCGATCGTAGATTCGGCCGCACCGCTTCCGCACGGCGACTCGGAGATCGACATGCTGGGCATGACCACTGCCCCGGTCGACGGGTTCCGTCTACCGAGACTCGAGGGCCCGCGAGTGGCGATGTTCTGTGAGCGCTACGCCATTCACCTCATCGGTGAACCTGGACAAGGCCTGATCCTGGGACGCGTGCTGGGCATCTGGTTGGACGACGCGATCGCGACCGAGCGTGACGGTCGGCTCATCGTGGATGCGACGAAACTGGATCCCCTCGCCCGACTCGGCGGCAACGATTACGCCCTGTTCGGCGACACCAAGACCGTCAAGCGGCGAGTCTAGAGAACGCGAACAATTCCAAACCGTCCCGGCGCGAAAGTACCAATGACAGGTGACTGGTTAGGAGTGGGCAGCCGGAGAGGCCGAGACCTGCGGGTGAAGCGACGTAGCCTGTCGCGCACAATGGGCGGAAATCGGTGACGGTCCCCCCATCCCCCCCATTTCCCCTCATTTCCGATTCATTCGTAGGCCTCGATTCGATCCGTGACAATGACAGCCGCCTCATCCACCTTCCTCAGGATGAGGCAAGCGCTCTAGCGGAGCGATAATCAAGAAGAAGAAACAGCGGTAAGGTCACAGACCCACAAAGAGAAACGCCCAGAAGAATGTTTAGGAACTGATGCCAGCCATCCACTTGGTCTGCGACTGCTCCCCCTAGGAAATCAAACGCCATAGCTGCCAGATAGCCTACCGCATCGATAATCCCCACTAAGACGCCGCAATGGGCTCCACCGAAATCGACAGCAAATACGCTCATCGGAATATAGTAGCATGGTGCGATGGCCAGGCCATAAACCATGATGGCCAAAAGTGCTGTCCAAAGGCCGAAATCACCAGTCAGGCCCAAGTTTGGCAATGCCAGTAGCAGACCGATGCACACTACGGCACATACCATCATGCCCCCGAGGACCCAAATACGCTTCTTCTTGCTAAGCAGGTCGAAGATCAACCCGCCTGCCAGCACCGAGATTAAACAACCCATCGGAAAGGCAGACGATGTGATCGCTGCAATTCCTGCGGTCAAGCCAAACGTTTCTTTCAGATAGATCGGGATGAAGCTTTGAAACTCCATGAGAACGGTCAGCGACATGGCACTCATACAGATCAACCAGACACGTGCACTACGAGCAAACCGGAGCAGTGCTTCAGCCAAGGTGGTCTCATCGAGAGGATGCGGTCTCTGCTGATTATCTCCGTCGCTTGGAGCGACGGCTGCTAGGCCCACATCGGCAGGCGACTGTTTCAGCACAAGAAACAATAGCAAGAGAACAGCGCAGGTAATCACTGCTGCGGTGGCAATGACCCCCCGCCAGGAAACCACCAGCAACAGGCTGCCTAGCACCAATGTCGTAAACAAGGAACTAAACCTGGAACTAGAAGAGAGGATGCCCCAGATGCGCCCGCGCCAGTGTTGCGGGTACCAGACGCGGATGAGGTTGGCCATCGACGGCCAACCTGCCGATTTGGCAAACAAGGCGACGAAGTAGGCAAGAGAAAAGTAAAGCAGACCCGACATGCTGCTGAACAGTCCCGTGGCCAACATGCAGAAGGCAAGG
>JADFPW010000228.1 GCA_022562105.1 Planctomycetota bacterium | reverse complement strand
CAGGTCGGCGTCCCCATCCCCGTCCAGATCGCCGATGGCCACGGACCAGGGACCAGCCCCCGTGCCGTAGAGCACATCGGCGGCGAAGGTGCCGTCACCGTGGTTCAGCAGTACGGACACGTCGTGGTCCATTGTGTTGATCACGGCGAGGTCGGCGTCCCCATCCCCATCCAGATCGCCGAGGGCTATCGAGAGCGCAAGCTGCCCCACGTCGTAGACTACATTTTCGGCGAAGGTGCCGTCACCGTTGTTCAGCAGTACCGAGACGCTGCCGTCGAAATCGTATGGCGACGCAGCGTTCGCCACGGCCAGGTCGGCGTCCCCATCCCCGTCCAGATCGCCGATGGCGACGGAGATCGCAAACGGCCCCACGCCGTAGAGCACATCGTTGGCGAAGGTGCCGGCGCCGTAGTTCAGCAGTACGGAGACGTTGCGCTGCCGGCGTTCACCACGGCCAGGTCGGCATCCCCATCCCCGTCCAGATCCCCGATGGCCACGGACGAGGGACCATTCCCCACGCCGTAGAGCACATGGGCGGCGAAGGTGCCGTCACCGTTGTTCAGCAGTACGGAGACGTTGTCGTCCGAGCTGTTGGCCACGACCAGGTCGGCGTCCCCATCCCCGTCCAGATCCCCGATGGCCACGGACGAGGGACCATTCCCCGCACCGTAGAGCACATGGGCGCCGAACAGGGTCGGACAATCAGCCCTGGCCACCGGGAGAAAGGCGCTACCGACCCCAAGAAAGACCGCAGCGACCCCGAAACACACGAATCCAAATCGTGTTGACACGAGACGATCTCCAGCCACTTTCCGTCAACGCGCCCGCGCTCGCGACCGGAACAGGTGCCTGTTCGCACGCTCCGAACTTGGCAAGGAGCTTCGAAACGCTAATGCGCGCCCAACCACATACACTTGCCCGCCCATAGCCTACGGACATTCCCCGAACCGGGCCAAGACGAATCCGACGTCCAACGGATCCACAACTCCGTCGCCGTTCTGGTCGGCGGTGTCGCAGCCCTCATCACCGGTCCCGACCGGACAACCGAAACGGGCCAGCACGAACCCGGAATCAAGCGGGTCCACCACGCCGTCGCCGTTGGCGTCGCCTTCACACTCGGTCTCCTCACACTCATCGGGGATTCCGTTGCCGTCGGTATCCTCGGAACTCCCGGAGTCGATGTCACACGCGTCGGGGATGTCGTTGCCGTTACAATCTTCGGAGGCACCGCCGATCACGTCGCACAGGTCGGGGATACCGTTGGCGTTGCAATCCAGCGATGTGCCGTTGACCAGGTCGCATTCATCGATGACGCAGTTCTGGTTGCAGTCGTTGGGGTCGAGTTCACCGTTGCCGTCGCAGTCTTCCTGGCATTCGTCGGGCACGCCGTCGCCGTTGGTGTCGTCGCTGTCACCCTCGGCGATGTCCTCCAGGTCGTCGATTCCGTTGCCGTTGCAGTCGGCCAAGGCAACGACGCTGATGTTGTCGAAATAGGCGGCATCCTCGTCGCGGTCGCTGAAGAAGTTGTCGTTCTCGAAGACGATTTCTTGGGCGTCGCTGCCGGGTTGGGCGGAGAAGAACGAGATCGTGTCCGGATCATTGTTGAACTCGAGAATGGCGAACCCGGAACTCAGGTTGATGGTGATTCGCGTCGAGAACGTCTCGCCTGGTTCGAACGTGAAACCCGTGTTGATGAAACCTTGGAAGAACCAATCGTAGAAGCGAACGTCGCCGTCAAACTCATACTTGATCAGCGCCGCCGCAGCTCCCGTTTCGCATTCGTCTTGAATCCAGACGTTGAAGTCGGGTCCGTCCAGATTGGTGATGTAGGTATCCCACTCCCAGACGTAGATTCCCCGAGCACAAGTGGTGCTATTGGGGCTGAAGACCGCCCAGCTCTCGCTCTGCTCCAGCGATTCATCGACTTGCATTCTCAACGCCATCCCCGTGCCGATCGGTGAGCTGGCGACGATGGTGGCGGCGGCGCAATCCACGTTGTCGAACCGAATCTCCTGCCGATCCGGACAGGCGATGGAGAGTATTTGTTCGTCATCATCGGGGGGAGGGAGAAACTCTTCGACGATTCGCCCGCGAAACCAGGCCTGTTGTCCGCCGATGTCTCCCACGCGAAAGCCCTCGTCAGCCTCGAAGCCGAACGCGAAAGGCTCCTCTTCGCACGAGTCGATGCGCCGGTTGCCGTCGCAGTCCAGGCAGTCGGAGAGGGCGACATTGGAGAGGATCGAGACGGTGTCCTCGTTGGTGTTGGCGGTCACCAGGTCGATGGCCCCGGGCCCGCCAAAGTCGCCCGCGGCGATAGCACCGGGCGCCGAACCGGCGCAATACGAGCCCAGCAGGGCGTAGCCGCCGTCGCCGGCGTTCATCAGAATCGAGATGGTGTCGAAACCGAAATCCGCAGTGGCGAGGTCAAGAAATCCGTTGCCGTCGAGATCGACGGCGACGATTCCCTTAGGGTCAGCCCCGACGGGTAGGGTCTGCGTAAGCTCGAGGTTGCCCGCACCGTCGTTGGTGAACACCGAAACCGTATCGGGCCCCTGATTGGCGACGGCCACGTCCACGTCGAAGTCGCCGTCCAGATCCGCAGCCACCAAGGCCAAGGGAGACTCACCGACCGCGTACGTCACGGTCGGTGCGAAGGTGGCGTCCCCGTTGTTAAGAAGCACTGAAATGTCACCCGAGACGCGATTGGCTACGACCAAATCTTGATCGCCGTCGCCGTCCAGGTCCGCCGAGACCACCAGACGCGGTGCGGCACCGACGTCCGCTACCGCCCCGGCCGAAAAGCCCGCCGACCCGTCGTTCACCCAGACCAGCAGGGCCGAGTCACCGACTATCGGAGCGCTCACCACCGCCAGATCGAGGTCGTTGTCACCGTCCAGATCGACCGCGATCACTCCCCACGGGTTATCGTCGAGGTCGATCGTCGAACCCACGAGGAAGAGGCCGGTCCCGAACCCGATATTGAGCAGGATGGTCACAGATCGAGAGCTGAAGTTGGAGACGGCCAGGTCAATGTCGCCGTCATCATCGAAGTCGCCGGCGGTAATGTCCTCGGGTAGCGATCCCACAAAGGGCGTGCTGGAAAGGAGCAGCGTTCCGTCACCCTGGTTCAACAGGATAGAGATGTTGTCTCCGCCGGAATTGGTGACTGCGACATCCGGTTCACCGTCCTCATTGAGGTCGGCCACCACCATAGCATTGGGTTCTTCACCTACCGCAAAGGTGCCTTGCGCGAGGAACTCCATAGGCCCGATATCAATTTCGCACTCATCCAGTGCGGCGTTGTGGTTGCAGTCGTTGTTCAGCAGCTCGCACTCGTCGGGCAGGCCGTTGAGATTGCAGTCCTGGCTGGTACCCAAAGCGATGTCCTCGGCGTCGTCGGTGCCGTTGGAATTACAATCACCCGCCAGGGCGTTCTGTGCCGTACCCAACAGAAGGCCCGCCGCCACGAGCACCGCAATACGATGTGTCCGATGCCACACCATGTTCATTCCTCCTCCTCCTCATTATTGCGCCAAATGCATGCGTCGATTCGAGCGCTCGTCACGGCGAACTCCCGCGCCCGACGCCGGTGAGGGATAGCCATTCCCCGCTCCGACGAATCTTGTCGGTCAACTCCTCATGACCCCCAACGGGGCCGGTTCCAGGCTGTCGGTGTTATCAGACCCGCGAAACGACGCTACTTCGGATGCGGGTGCAGGAACCCCTTCCATGCTACGCCGGTGGCCGTCGAAAAGCAATGGCGTGCGGCGCTCCGCGGGAGTCAGGATGGAAGGGCCGAATGGTACCCCGCCCGCCCCAGTTTCAGCACCGATCGGGCTTGGCTGGAGGACGAATTGGGCCTGGCCCGAGTACGCATGGGTCCGGTATACGATTCATCTCCAGAGTAGGGGCAGGCCGGCCCCCGAGCGGAGCGAAATCGGATGGTCGAGCGACCGCCGGCTGCACCGTTGGGTATTTGGCTAGGCGTCTGAGATCGTCGGGCGGCCCCCTCGGCGCCAGGCGTTTCCACCACTACCCGCGCTGCCTAGGTCTCGTTCGGACCACCCTCCCAAGGCCGCCTCGCCATTCGTCCGTCGGATGGCCGCCACAAAGCGTTGGCAGCCACCTCGGCTGGGGGGGTAGCCTCACTAGGCTCGGTTGACAGGCCTCTTAGCGTACCCGTAGCATTGACCGGTTCGCGTGAGCCAACGGGGTGGCAGCATTCGACTGAAGTCCGCCCTATCGCCGAATCCTGCGTGCAGGTCCGGCGATTCCGAGCAGGAGCGTTGGCCGCGCAGCGATCCAGGTGAACAAGAAGAAGTGGAGTCTAGGGACCATGATCGTTATTTGTAAGAAACTATGTGGCTTGTCGACGCGTCTTCCCCAGTGGCCTCGGATTCTCGTGGCGGTGGGGTTCTTCGCCGTGGGATGCACCTCGATCCCGTCCGGTACCGGTACGGGGACGAACGGCGACGACGGAGCCGCCAACGACAACGTGGCTGACTCCGTGGGCTCGATCGACAACGTCAGCAGTACGGTGACGCTCTCGGGAAACCGGGAGTTTAACGTGATCTACTCGATTCCTGTTGCGGTCAGCTTGGTGGAGGCGATCTACGTCCAGGTGGCTGACGCGGTACCGGGATCGGCGGAGGTCGGCGAGCGTGTGGTGTTCGGTCAGGCCCTGGCGTCGGGCGATTCGCAGGCGGTCTTGTTTGACACCACCCTTCTGGATCCGGGGCTGTACCGGGTCGGCATCAGCTACATCGATGCGTTCGGCGTGTCGGTGATCGTATTCAGCGACGGGGTGGTGGACGTGCAAGGGCAACCCGACCCGGTGTTCTTCGAGCCGGCGGCGGACATCACCGGTGAGGCTGGAATCTCGCTGCTGGTCTCCTTCGACGCCGGTGATCCTGAGAACGTCAACGTTCGGTGGCGACTGTTCTATGCGGACAAGACGGACATCGAAATCTGGGCGGTGAATCCGGCGGCCCTCAGCAATCAAAGTGAGCTGGGTACTCAACTGACCACCGGCTCGACCAACGTGGGGTCGTTCACCTGGAATACCGCGGGTCTGCAGCCCGGCGAGTACGGGTTGGGCGTTTCGGCGACCGATTCGGGCAGCTCGATCGACCAGACCGAGGACAATCAGATCGTCACCAGTTTCGTAACTGACGGTGGGCAACTGGTCACCGTCACCCTCGTCGAGCCCGAGCCGTTGCCCATGCCGCCGACGTTGATCGTGACCTCACCGTCGACCGACATTAACAGGTTCCCGGGCGACGATGTGACCATCTCGTGGGATGCCAGTTTCTTCGAGGGCCCGCTCGAATTGCTGAGCGTGGTGCGCGATGGAGACGGGGATTTGGACACGACCGACGACCAGACCTTCGTGCTCAGCAACGATTCCTCAGGCCTGTCCTCTTTCACGCTGACCACGTCCGAGCTAGAGGATGGCGAATTCCACATAGCCGTGATCGCCAACGACGGCCTCAACGATCCGGTAGTCCGGTTCGCTTCGGGCACGGTCACCGTCGATGACACGGTCATTTTCTCCGCGGATTCGCCGTCCAACAATCGGATCGTCCCACCGGGAACGCTGGTGGATGTGAGCTGGTCGTCCAACGTGCCCTCCACCCTGGCGACCTACGACGTGATCGTGCAGGCTGATCCGACGGGCGACGGCACCGATCTTGGGGATCCGGTTTTTCTGGCCATCGACACGACGTCGACCTCGGTATCGTTCGACACCACCGGTCTGTCCGGTTTGTTCGTATTTACGGTCACCATGACGGTCAGCTCGCTGGACAACGCTGAATTTGTGGAGAGTCCGGTGGGCAACGTCCGCGTGTCCACCGCCCCGCCGGTCATCTGGTTGGGGGCTTTGACGGATACCCAGGGGGCCATCTTCCAGGGTGTCAACTTCGAGGACAACGCGGGCAGCGCGTTCACCACGGTCGGCGACATGGATGGCGACGGCAACGACGATTTCATCATCGTCGCCCGTTACGGCAAGCCGTTTCTGGACAACTCCTCGGGCGGCATCGGCCACGGTGAGGCCTACCTGATTTACGGGTCGGGCGAGCGACTTTCCGGTGAGTTGAGCCTCAACTCGGTGGGTACGGACCTGCTTCGCGGCCTGACCTTCACGGGCATTCGCACACCGCAGGGTACTGATGACACTGACGGACTCGCTGACGTGTCGCGCGTGCCGGATGTGGACAACGACGGGCGCGATGAAATCGTCTTCGGTTTCCCCAATGTCGACTCGCGTGGGCACAACGTCGATCCCCGGCAGGACGGCGTCCAACCGGAATTCGCACTCGGATCGCTGGAGAAACACGACCAGTTCCTCCGCGGCGGAATCGTGATCGTCAGCAGCAAGAACAGCATTCTTCAGTCGCCCACCATTGGAACTCCGGTCATCAACCTGGACATGGTTGGGCAGGACTTCGACGTCACCTGTGTTCAGCGCGAACCCGAGGTCGCTTTTGATGAGTGGTTCCAGGACGTCCTATCGCTGGAGGAGAACGACGGAGTGTTCACCTGTGAAGGTAGCTGCGCGGAGCCTTCGACCGATGGCGACGGGGATTCGAATTCCATCATCCAATATGGGTTCCACAACGCGCTGGCTGATGACTATTGGAACGGACAGGTCTTGAGCGGGAGTTCGTGTACCGCAGGCTATGACTCGAATGACTGTTTCCCGATCTACCTTTATTGTGATCTGGTGTCCACGTCGTGCGATCCGTTTTCCCCGGGATTGCATTATTTCCCCATCAACGGGACGGCGAACTTCTTCCTTCCGAGCACACTGATCCCGGCGCAGTACAGCGGGTTCTACCCCTACGAGTGGGATATCGACCCGGACGAGGATGACGAAAACGACATCGTACTGAATCAGCCCCGCGAGCCGTTGGGTGCCCGAATCCTCGGAGTCGGGCTGGGCGATGGATTCGGTGCGTCCATCACCCTGAGCAACGTGACGGGTACCGGGGCCGGCGATGTCATCATCAGCGCTCCCAACCGGACGGCCATCGGAATACTGCGGCAGACACAGGAATCGAGCCAGCAAGGCCCGGAAGACGGTGGAAACCTCTACGTTCAGGGTGGCGAGATTGACGGTCTCGAGGTCAATGGCAACTGGACCAGCCATACCGGTTCGGGAGTCGCCTACTTGTTCAAGTGGGCCGACTTGTGGGAG
>JADFPW010000227.1 GCA_022562105.1 Planctomycetota bacterium | reverse complement strand
GAATCCGCCGCGAGTACAAAGCCGAATTGGAAGTCGGTGCCCCCAAAGTGAATTACCGTGAAGCCCCGACCGAAGCGGTCAGTTTCAACTACCGACACAAGAAGCAGACCGGTGGCTCGGGTCAATTCGCCCACGTCATCGGTCACATGGTCCCGCTGGGCGACGATGCCACCGAGGACTACGTGTTCGAGAATCGCGTCACCGGCGGGCGCATCCCCACCGAGTACATTCCATCGGTGGACAAGGGTTTCCAGATGGCCCGCGGCAAGGGTCCGTTGGCCGGCTTCGAGATCGTCAAGGTGCAGATGATCCTGGAGGACGGGACGTCGCACTCGGTGGACTCATCGGACCTGGCCTTCCAGATCTGCGCTCGCGATGCGTTCCGCGAAGCGTTCATGAGGTCCAAGCCGGCCTTGCTCGAACCGATCATGAAGGTGGAGATCGAAACTCCGACCGACCTACAGGGCAACGTGGCCGGCGACATCTCCGCACGCCGAGGCCTCATCACCCATTCGGAGGTCAAGCGCAACACGACCATCATCAACGCTGAGGTTCCGTTGGCCCGCATGTTCGGCTACGCCACCGGCCTGCGTTCGATGACCCAGGGTCAGGCGACGTTTACCATGGTGTTCCACACCTACCGCCGAACTCCCGCCTCCGTTCAGGAGGAAGTCATCGCCCAGATCAAAGACGCCGAGAAGCAGAAGAAATCCAAATAGTCTCGCCGTGTGGCACAGGTTTGTAACCTGTGTATCTGTGGCACAGGTTTGTAACCTGTGAATCACACCGGTTGAAAACCGGTGCCACACGAGCGGAGAGTCAAGCGCGGGTCATGGCCCCTGCGTGCCGTCGATGTAGGTGACTTCCTTGATGATCTGCCCCTCCTCGTCCCATTCGACCAGCGTGCCGTGCATCCGGCCGTCGACAAACTCCACCTGCGACTTCGTGTGCCCGTTCGGATACCAGATGGTGCGCGTCCCATGCTGTTTATTGGCGGCGTAATGCCACTCGTGGGTTTTGGCGCCCTGAAGATCCCAGAGGGTAAACACGTCCTCCTTGGATCCCTTGGAGTAATGGCCACGAGCCCGAAGCTCGCCGTTGTCGTGCCACTCCTGGTAGACGCCGTCGAGCTTGCCGTCGACGTACTCACCCTTGGCTTGTACGTGGCCGTTCTCATACCACAGCGTCCACGGGCCATGATCGATGAAGGCGCCGTGGATCCGCTTGACGTGCTTCTCCGACTTGGGCGATCCGTCGGGCCATGACTCCCGTCGAACGTCGATGTCGTCGTCGGATGGCTTGGCGGTCGATTGGGCGGGCGCCCCCTCGCCGGTAGCATCAGCGACGGCCTCGACATTCTGGCTGGGCTCAGCCTCGACGACCGGTTGCGTCTGCCTCTCGCATCCAGAACACAGCAGGAGAACGATAGCGGCAATCCCGGACGGCCACCGGGACCGAAGTTTACGCGTAACAGAGTTCTTGATAGTCACTTGCGACTCAATCCTCCCCAATAGAATCCGCATCCATCTCATTAAGCGAATAGACCGCGACGGCGGAGTCGCGGTATGACGTTGAAAAGTACGCGGAATCACTGAACTTCTCAAGGTGCTTCCACCGCATTCGTTCAATGGTCCCAACGTAGACGTGCGTCACCTGATGGCGCCGCAACAGCGCATACGCTTCCTGCGCATCCGGCGTACTCGCGGCGCGTTGGATATCAGCGAACGCGTCGCGGAAACTAGACACGTCCCGCGGCCGGAAGACGTTGACCTCCGGATTGTCCGGGTCCATGACCCCGATTTGGCGCTCCAACAACTGGATGGTGGCCATTCGCTGCACGGGATCGAACTGAATCACGACATCGGCCGGCAGATCATCACGCACGAAGGCGATCGCCTCCGCCTCCGCTGCCAGTGGGTTATCCTGCAGGGCGCGGCGCAACGCCATCCCCGGCGCTTCGTAGAAACCCAGCGGAAGCCCGATGACTACGGAGATCACCACGACCACGCCGACCAGGCCTACCTTCCGCGACCGAAGATCGGTCGCCAGCCGCCATCCTACTGGGTTCCACCATCGGCGTCGGCCGAAGGTCGGCTGCACCAGGGCACCGGCCACCACGCCGGTCAGGGCGATGGAGGGCAACAGGCCGATCTTGAATCCGTAGTCGTAGTCGTGGATGGCGCTGCGAACGGTCAGGAACGCGATCATTCCGATCCCTGAGGCGATCACCAACAGGCGCAGCCCGGGCTCACCGAGCAGTCTTCGCCACACCGATCCAGCCACCAGAACGCAAGCGACGGCCCGAATTCCGTATTCCAGGAGGAAAATCCAGGGCAGGTCGATCAGGTTGGCCGCCACGCCGGACGGTAGGAGTCGCCCGAGCAGAGCCCAGGGGTAGCGATCCCAGGACGTGGTAAACCCAGCCTCGAATCGCCCGCTCATTTCGAGGTATCCCCCGGTCTGTACGGCCGACAAGAGCGCGGTCAGCACCGCGATCGCAGCGCAAGATCCAACGAGGCGCCCGATGGGCAGGCCGCGGCGGCGGTCGAGGTAGGCCTCGACCGCGCACCACACGCCCACCGCCGGTATCAACGCCAGGGCGAAGTAGACACTCGATCCGATGACCGATGCCCCCATGATCGGCCCCAGCACCAGCCACCAGCGAGCTCGCGGTTGGTGGATCAGCAACCAGACGCCAAGCAGGAACGTGACCAGCGGCAGCACGTGCTGCGGACCCCACAAAACCAGTGTAAACAAGTTGTGCGCCCGCCAGGGCACGGGCGCCCAGGAGTCAAGGATCAGCACCGGTGGGCCGCCGCTCAGCCAACGAATCACCACCGGAATCGCGTCGTAACCACCGATGAGGGCGACGCAGAACACGGCGAAAATCGCTGAGGCATCTCCACCCGTCAAACGTCGGGCCAGGACGTATACCCACCCCAGCACCACCCCCATGACGGCCACCATGGTGAGCGAGTAAGCCAGGGCGATGGGAACCTGAGCCCCTCCCAACAGGCGAACGGTTGCAGGAACTAAATAGAAGTAGTGGTAGTAGTAGTAGGGTCCGCCATTCTCGTCCGCGTAGAACGCGCTATTGAGCGGCAGATGCTCGTCCGCCAGGGAAGCGAGTACGGCGTGGTGTTTGATGTAGTCGCGCGGCGACGCTGGTGAGAAGGTTCCGTTCCATTCCGTCGGCCAATGGCTCAGCACCATGCACGCACCCAGCCACAAGATAATCAGACCGAAAAATCGGCGGCTGCGTCGCTTGGTAAACAGGCGCTGGCACTCAAACGGTTCGCTGGGAACCGATCTTCGTGCGGCGACAATGACGACCACATTGACCGCCCACCAGCAGACGCCGATCACTCCGGCGCGGTGGGTCTGTCGCCACAATATATCCAGGAACAGGGGCGTGACGGTCAGCGACAGGGCGACGGAAGCGAGCACGAAGATCCCACCGTGGGTCGTGCGATCCAGACCGATCCAGCGAGCGATGGATCGCCCGGGAAACCACAGCAAGAGGATCAGCGCTGCCGGAAGCGAGACGGTCGGCCACGGCACCCACGAGAGAAGCAAACAGCATGTCAGGAGGATGGTCGGTCGAAGCCATTGATTGTTCTTCGATCCATCCTGCATCGGTTTCTGAATCCCGCTACACGCCCACCGGTTGGAAACCGGTGCCACACGGCTGCCGGTTGTAAATCGGTGCCACATGGCTGCCGACGCCGACCGGGGCGATTGTACGCCCGGAATCGCAGGGGTATAGTTGTCGGCCATGTCCGAGTTGAAGAGTCAACAAGTACGCGTTCATCATGGGCATCCACTACACCGGCTCCCGGGTCGCCATGGGCCTATCGGTCGGACGATGGGGAACTGCGTAATCGCGTGTACACTCACTGTTCTGGCTTGCTTGAGTCCCGTCCAGGAATGCCCGGCCGATGTCAGTGTCGAGGGCGGCATGGACCCGGCCAATCGCCACTTCTATTCCTGGACCGTAACCAACGACAACGTCAGCCCCATCATCACGGTGGAGATTCCCCATTACCGTGGTTTGATATTCACGGTGCCCTCCGGCTGGTCCAAGGAGGTCACCGAGCGGGCCAGCGGATCGACGGAAGTGGATGTCGGGAGGTTGCTGGCCACCGCTCCACCAGACGCTGGCATTCGTCGGGGCCAATCAGCGATCTTCAGCATTCAACTTCACGCCCGCGGCGCATCCGCCCAGCGTGGAGACGTGATTGTTGAGTTCTCCGACGGCACCCGCGTCACCATCGCCAACGTGGAGTACCCGGGCAAGGAACCCTGGCTCACACGGTACATGACCCTGGTGGGGATGATCGGGCTTGCGGTGGTGGCTGTGGTAATCCATCTGCGACGCAGTGGACGAGCCAAGCGGAAGCCGCCACCGGCAACCTAGTCGACCTGCGACCGCCAACGTCCCTGCAGCACCATTCTGAAGAAGTTCACCGTATCGACGAAAACGTCGATGAATAGCAGAGCGCGCCATCGGCCCCTCTCAAACGACGGCACTATTGGAATGCACAACAGGTATGAGTGATAATCCAATTCGTGTTCTCATTGTCGATGACTCGGTGTTCATGCGGAGCATGCTCAAGGGGGCATTGTCGGACGCTGACGACATTGAAGTGGCCGGCACGGCCCAAAACGGCATGGAAGGGCTCGAGAAGATCGAGGCTCTTCGACCCGACGTAGTCACGCTTGACGTCGAAATGCCCGGACTTTCGGGGTTGGAAGTCCTCGAACAGGTCATGAACAAGCGGCCGTTACCGATCGTCATGGTCTCGACCAAGACACAGGCGGGGGCCGAGACCACCTTGAAGGCCCTGGAACTCGGAGCCGTCGACTACGTCGCCAAGCCGCTCGGTGAGAAATCGGCCAGCCTGGAGTCCTTCCGCTCCTCGGTGACCCGCGCCGTGCGAACGGCCGCAGCCAGCAACCGGGCCAATCTGGGGAAACAGACGACTCCGGTCGCCCGTGCGGGTCCGGTGAGCGCCGCCCGCCCCGGCACGGTGGTAGCCATTGGGATCAGTGCAGGTGGCCCGGCGGCGCTTCATCAGATGCTCCCGGCCGTGCCCAAGGAGTTTCCGCCGATCGTCATTACCCAGCACATGCCGGCGGACTTCACCGGTCCGTTTGCCAAACGTCTGGGCGAGACTACCCAGGTCAGTGTGAAAGAGGCCGCCGTCAACGACGAGCTCATTCCGGGACGGGCCCTGATTGCCCCCGGCGATCGGCACCTGCGCATCATTAAGTGCGCCAACAAGCTGTTGGTCGCGTTGGACGACGGTCCCAAAGTGGCGGGCTTCCGGTCCTCGGTGGATGTGCTCTTTGAATCGGTGGCGACGGCTGTCGGGGCCCGCGCCGTCGGGGTCATCATGACCGGAATGGGGTGCGATGGCTCGGTCGGCATCCGTATATTCAAGAAGCGCGGCGCTTTCACCATGTCTCAGGACAAGGAATCGTCCACGGTTTACGGCATGCCCAAGGCCGCCTACGAGACCGGCTGCATCGACCGGGTAGTATCGCTTTCGGAGATTCCGACGGCGATAGCCGAAGCGCTCGAATCGCACGCGGCCATCGTCGGTTAGGCGATGGAATTGGGATGACGGGAGGAGGCCGGGGCGGTCCGAGCCCGGCTCATCGAGAGAATCAACTCGACCTCGGCGGGCGGAAGCTTCAGACGACGGGCGATTTCAGATCCACTCAGACCTGCATCGAGAAGGGCGATGACTTTCGCTTGCGAATCCGGGTGTTCACCGGCGTCCGTCTGCCCCGACTGATCGTCGATGGTCCATTCACGCATTGAGTTCCCGCCGTCGCTTCGTAGCAGTTCCTCCAGATGCTCGATTCGCTCATCGGCGTGGCGTATCACGGTTTCGAGCTTGAGGAAGCGCGTATCGACTTCCGAGGTGATCCGCCGGGCGATATCTTCCAAGTCGATCGCTAGCGCCGCCGTCTCCCGGTGATGCTCGCCTTGCTCCCGGATTTGCGAGCGCAGCTCGCGGGCGTAGCCGGACGTGGAGGGCTCACGGTCGCGTGCCCGCCGTCGTTGCGAGATAAGTAGCAGGGCGCACACCGCCACGATGGCGGCGAGCAGCCCCATCTGCCGGGGGGACATCGCCGCCGCCAGCAGGTTCGGGAAGTCGAGTGCAAGAAACGCTAACAGCATGAATGACTCCGGTCACTCGTGTAATGCCTCATAGGCGGCGCTGTCTTTGTTAACCGAGCCGCGACCGTAAGGGAGCGGTTTCCTGTCTCCCTCCCTCACGGTCGGGGCTCGGATAAGATGCATTCAGCGTGACAAACCACACTAGACACGTCCGATGTAAGCGCCCTTGCGAGTCGGCGGAACCGCGTCCCGCCGGTAGTTTTCAACCGTCTGCTACCCGTGTTTCTCACGCCACGCATGTTCGGCGGCTGCCATCACTTTGCGAAGGGCCACGCCGTGCGCTTCGGCTGCGCGGCGACAGTCTTCATACTCGGGTGCCACCGTCACCTCCGCCCCGCCGCGACTGGCGATTTTCATGACCACCGGTCCGTAGGCGGTCTCGACCGTCTCGAAGCGGCGCTGCAGTGTCGATCGCTGGGCCGTGTACCGCCGGATACCCAGCGTGGTGGTCTCTGCGAAAATGATGTTCTCCATCTCCACCACCCGCCCGGGCTCACACAACACGGTGAGCAACACGCCGGGGCGCGATTTCTTCATCGTTATCGGCACGCAGTAGGCATCCAGTGCACCCGCCGCCAGCAGACGCTCGACGGCGAACCCGATCCATTCCGCCGGGGCGTCATCCAGGTTGGCTTCCAGCACCGCCACGCAGTCCGCGGTCTCCGGGCTCAGCGCCGTGCCCAACACCACGCGCAGCAGGTTGGGACGGGTGATGCCATCCCGGCTGCCCGCTCCATACCCGGCTCGCTTCCAGATCATCGGCGGGATCGGCCCGAACGACTCAGCCAGGCTGGTCAGGATGGCCGCCCCGGTGGGCGTGGTCAGCTCGGCCTGTTCATCGCATGAGGCCAGTGGCACACCTTCCAGTAGCGCCGCGGTGGCTGGGGCGGGGACCGGGAGGACTCCGTGGGCACAGGTGACCGTTCCACTCCCCGTCGGAATCGCCGAACACACCACCCGATCTATGTCCAGCCGAGCCAGCCCGATGCAGGCCCCGACGATGTCCACGATCGCGTCCAC
>JADFPW010000226.1 GCA_022562105.1 Planctomycetota bacterium | reverse complement strand
CGATTCCATAACCATCAGGGTGGCGGCCAATCTGAGCCGCCTCATCGTTTGCCCCATCAGCGCTGTTGGCCCATACAATGCAGTTGTTTAGCGTTGCATCGCCTGAGATGCCAACATCCAGGGCCCCACCTCGACTGGTCGCGACATTACCGACCAACGAACAGTTGGTCAGGAGTGGATTGCTACCCCCAATGGACACCATTCCACCACCGTAATAGGCCTCATTCGCGACGAACGTACAGTTGGTCAACATGGGTTGGCCGTTCGTGCTGCAATACATCCCACCACCAAACGTTGCCGTGTTCCCTATGAACGTCGAATTGACCAGGATCGGATTCGGGCTGTGGTTCTCCATGCCACCGCCCGATGCCGCGAACGTTCCAGGCCCGCCGCCCGAATTGTTCAGAAACAGACAGCGTATCAGCGTCGCAGAATCACCGGCGTTGGAAACGCCTCCGCCCCAGGTAGACGCATAATTGTCCACGAACGTGCAGTCGGTCACTGTCAGGTTGGCTCCCTGGTTGCGGATTCCCCCTCCGTAGCCCAAGTAGGCCGCCCGGTTGGAAGCGAAGGAACAGTTACGGATCGTCAGGTTACTCCCGTTATTGAAGATCCCCGCGCCTTCGCTGAGGCTGAAATTGTCGGCGAAGATGCAATTGACGATGGTCAACCCATCCGCGTCAATATAGAGACCGGCGCCGTCGTCATCGGGATGTTCCCCTTCAGCGCTGCCCGAGACGAACCAGAGGCCATCCAGCACGCTCCCGGCGCCTGATCCATCCGCGGTCACGACGTGGTAGCTGTTGGTGCGGTACCCTCCCTGACAGAGATCACCGCACAGCTCGGCTGCGAGGTCGGCGCAGGACCAGTCGTCCCACCCAAACCACCAGAGGCAGCAGTTCGGATTGACGGCGCAGACGGCCTCGGCACACTCAGCATCATCGCAGGCGTCGAATTCCATCTCATTGGGGTAGCAACAGTTGCTACCAAAGTCGTCCGGGTCGTCTCCATCCAGATCGCCGCTCAGGATGGTCTCGTTGAGCACCCAGTCGCGCTGGGCGGACTTGTCCTCCGTCCCGGCGAAGCCGCCGAGCAGGGTGATGCTCTCCGAGAGCTGAAAACTCGCCGTGCGAGGGCCGCCAGATGGCGCCGGCGTGTACGTGCCCTCCGCGATCCAGAGTTCATCGCCCGATTGGGCAGCCGCCAAGGCATTCTGGAGATCGGCGTAGGCGTCTTGCCAGCTCGCCCCGTCGGCCGCCCCGGTGGCGTCGGCGTCCACGTAGATCACCTCAGCCGACGACAGGGGACTGATCAGGAGAATCCCGGCCGCCAGGGATGGAATGGTACGTCGCAGATTACACGTTGACATGGGTCAATCTCCTCGAAGGGTTGAGAATCATGGGCCGTCGCCGAATCCGGTGAGGGCGAGGCTGAGGTCCAGCGGATCCACGGCTCGATCCCCGTTCACCTCCGCGTCCAGAGCGCCAGCACCCGAGTCTCGGTCGCCCACCAGGTTCTGTCAATGGCCGTTCTTGATGATCCCGGAAAGTTCGATCGTGTAGCGATCCTGGTCCGGGTGGCGCTGGAACGTCGTCTCGGTGCCTCATCTCGGGATTACTCCCTTGGCCCGATGTCGCAGCAGCAAGCCCCCGGCACCGATGGCAAGCACGACCAGCGACGATGGTTCGGGAATGGTCCCGTAGATCTCGAACGCGGTACTGATGTCAATGTCGGTCCAGATTCCGTCACCGTTCGGGTCGCTACCAGGGCTGTCCAGCAGTACCCTGATCGTCCGAGTGACGCTTTCGATCGTATACTCGGCCAGGTCCACGCCCACATGGTCCGGATCCGCGAAGTCCAGTCGTGCTGACTCGAGATTGAAGATCGTGGCAGATCCGCCCTGGAATTCAAACCCGTCGTATAACCACCAGTCTACGCCGTCTGTCAGTAATTCCCCGTAGATTTCAAAATCAGGGTCGTCACCCTCTGCAAGTGTATCCACGCGCGTTTCGCCTGTGTAAATAACAATCTCTTCGAACAGTGTCCCCAAACCATCAAACACACCGAATTCCTCGGAGAGATATGTGTATCCGGTAATCGAGTCAAACAGGTGCGCAGTCCCCCCCCCAGACCAGCTCTCGTAAGTCGCCAAGAGTTCTCCTTGTGCCTGGGCGGTGAATAGGGTCGCTAATGACACTACGCAGGTAGTGGTCTTCCTGCTCAAAATCCACCCTCCCTCTACGGCGCCGAGTTCCCAAACCGGGCCAGCGCTGCGCCGGAGTCCAGCGGATTGATCGCCCCGTCGGTGTTGATGTCGTACCGCACGTTCATCTCGACCGGGTTTCCGAAGCGGGCCAGGATCGCTCCGCTGTCAAGCGGATCCACGGTCCCATCGCCGTTGACGTCCGCCTCCAGACCCCGGACGTCGAAGTTGCGGTCTCCAGCCAGGGCCAATCCCCCGGGCCCGGCGCTTTCCATCGTCGTACTCAAAACAATCGTGTAGCGATCCTGGTTCGGCAGCGCCTCCGGGGTACCGAGTCCCGGGAAGGTGAGCGTCAGGACCATCCCCCTGGCGGTATCCAGCGTCGCCAGCAAGTCCCACTGATCAATGGGCCCGCCGATCATAGAGATCCCCATCATTCGCAGTTAGCCACGCCCCAAATAATGTAAACCCTTCCGACCCCGCCGCCCACTTCGGTCCAGGCACCAGGTGCGCCGACGATTAACTCCTCAAGCCCATCATGGTTCAGGTCACCTGCCCGGGTGACACTGTGACCCAAGTGATCGTAGCTGCCCACACCTTTCATTACCTGACCAGTGGTTTCATCCAGATCACTGAGTTGGATGGTACCGTCGGTACCGATGGCTTGCCCGCCCAGAATTAAATAGCTCTTACCGAAACCAGTAGTAAACTGTTCATCGGGCGCGCCAATAACGATATCAGCGAAACCATCGTTATTAAAATCACCGGCCCCACCCACGCTGAAGCCAGACTGATCCCAAGGTTCGCCTCCCATGATGACAATTCCGTTGTTACCATCCAATGACGCCAGATTGATCGAGCCGCTTGCTCCAATCTCAGGCTCCCCGAACAACAGATAGCTCTCGCCGGCGTTGATTACATCGTTGGCGTCGGCCATGTAAGCTCCAAGGATCAGATCGTCAAATCCGTCCGCGTTGACATCACCTGCTCCGCCAACGCTGAATCCGGACTCATCGAAGGGAGCAACGCCCCTAACGACAAATCCGTTTGTACCATCCAAGTCTGATAGTATCAATACCCCGTCCGCACCGAGCGAACGGTGGCCGAAAATCACGTAGCTCTCGCCGGCGTCCGTTTGGCCGTTGGGATCGGCTAGATTCGCTCCGATGATCAGATCGTCGAGGCCGTCGCCATTTATATCGCCTGCACCACTGACACTCACGCCGGCATTGTCGGCAGCGCCCGTCCCCTGAATCACAAACCCGTTGGAACCATCCAAATCGGACAATTCGATAACACCCTCTGACCCGAGGTTACTCTTGCCAAAGATGACATAGACCTCCCCTGCATCCGCTATTCCCGATGGGTCTGCTCCCGACGCGCCAAGCAAAAGATCAGGCAGGCCATCTCCGTTGAAATCGGCGCCTCCCGACACGCTGATGCCCAAATTGTCCTGGGCATCCATCCCATTGATGACAAAGCCATTGCTGCCATCCAAAGACTCTACCTCCAGCAGTCCGGTCGCTCCTACCGAAGTGCCGCCGAAAATCACGTAGGCTTGACCTGCATTGTCCAGTCCGTTCGGGTTCATCTCAGGGGCACCAATGAACAGATCGGGGAAACCATCGTTGTTGACATCTCCAGCGCCAGAAACCGTGTGCTTGGAGCCGACTTGTTGTTCTCTGATGAAGAATCCGTTACTCCCGTCGAGATCATCTAGCTCTAGTACCTCAACGTGCTCCATGTTTTCGCTCCCAAAGACGACGTAGCTCTTGCCCTCATGGTTAGAGCCAAGCTGTGAGGGCTCGCATCCAATGACAACGTCATCATACCCGTCCCCATTGATGTCGCCTGCGGCGGAAACACTGACACCAGCACGATCGGAAATTTCCACTCCCTTAAGCTCTAGACTGGCATCGGCCGAAAGCGTGCAGATGTCGTTGAAGTCGGCCAGACCATTCTCATTGCAATCGGGCTGAAACTCGCACTCATCTGGGATTCCGTTGTCGGTACAATCCTCGCTGTTAGAGTTTGCCAGGTCACAGTTGTCCGGGACGCCATTTGGTTGGCAGTCGTTGCTTTCTCCTGAGGCGATGTCACAATAATCTTCGATGCCGTTGTCATTGCAATCGCTTGACAGGACGGTGAAGCAGATGCCATCACAAACCTCCTGGCCGTTGCAAGCGTCGCCGTCGTCGCAGTCTGCATCAGTCGTACAGGACTCGCACTCGTCTGGCACACCGTTGTCATTGATGTCCAATTCGCACTCATCGGGGATGTTGTTGCTTTGGCAGTCGTCGCTCAAGCCGGATTCGATGTCACAACTGTCTTCGACGCCATTGCCATTGCAATCGTGCGCGGGACAAGGACTATTGCAACCTAGCCGCGAGAGGACATATTCCAAATCGAGTGGATCGACGATGGCATCCGCGTTGACGTCGGCCATATCACAAGTGGTATCGCCGGTATCGACGAAACAACCAAAGCGAGCCAGAATAAAGCCGAAATCCAGAGGGTTGATAAAGCCATCACGGTTGGCATCTCCATCGCAAACTGTTGCATGGATGACGAGTGGATTATCAGTATCGCCGACGCCGATACAGTATTGGGGTATTAACCAACCGTAACAGGGGATGTACTGCTGGAGGTCTGCCGTGAAGATCCCCGGCGCTCGGGCCCCCAACTCGAAAGTGATCTCATGTTCTGAGGGACTGGATGCAATAAAGACGAGTGTATCGAGAGGTTGTTCGAATGGTCCGAACAAGCCACATCCGGTGTTATCTCCTAGAACAAGTCCATACTCATTTTCTCCCGGGGCATCGATTGCGGCCGGGAGTGTAAATGCGGAGCGATCGTAAATCCAAGGCTCTGGCAAGCCGGGCAAGAGCGCTTCTATCTGCAAGGAGTCCGCAGCGCCGGAAAGCGTGTGTTGATCTAAGAAGATATTGACGAAGGCAACGTTTGCGCTGGTATAGACCGTGGTCAGTACGATTTGCAGTTCGGTCGCCCTCCCAACCCAGGTGTCGATGACCCCACCGCCATCTAGAGGGTTGCGCAGGTCAAGGCGAACCTCCAAACCTGCGAAAACATCGCACTCTCCAGCCTGAACCCCGCCACTTGGCCCTCGATGACTGCGGTCACTTCCGAATTGTGCCATCACCAACTCGACATCGGCAGCGTCAACCACGCCATCGAGATTCCGATCGGAAGCGTCGCAATCGATCTTTCCAGTACCGACAGGGCAGTCAATTCTTGCTTGAATGAAACCCACATCCAGCGGGTTTACTACGCCATCGGCGTTGATGTCGCCTTCCAAGAGGGTGCGCCCCGACACCTGTATCGTCGATTCGCTGGCCTGCCCGGCGATTCCGTCAGTGTTCTCCTGGGCCGCCAGGATTCCGAGCACGGCGTTTCCGTGGTAGTGAATGTTCGCACCGGGGACCGACGGTATACCCGCTCTGACCTCGAACACCCCTCGATCGACCAGATCTTCGTGCCCCAGATCCCAAATGGCCTCGACCTGGGTCAGCTTGATACCCTTGGCTCTGGTGTTGAATAGGCCGCCGATGGACGCTTTGGACCATGAATAGTCCATATCCAATCCCGGGTCCGGGCCGAAGTACCCCTGGTTCCCCCAGAGCAGCGGCGTCGTGGGTGGGATGTCGTCGTCCAGCCCTAGTTCCTTCAACCGGTTGATCACGTACTCGACGGCGTCCAGGGCCAGCAGGTCGTTGGCCACGGTCAGCTCGTCGGCTGCGCCCGGGAAGTGAACGACCATCATCCCGCCCAGGTCGGGTTGGGCCTTGCCGCTGTAGGTTGCCGCCCGCTGCTCCAGGTTGGTCAACGTCGGGTAGGGGAGCTGAATGAGTTTGGTGAAGAGCAGGTTGTGTTCCGCGATCACCGGGGTGACCTCGTCGAGCATGTCCTGATCGTCAGCGGTGAGCTGACCCTGTTGAGTGCGGGCCTTCATGGCGTCCACGAACTTGATGGCCATCTGCGAGGGGTCGTTGGGGTAGAGCACATAGGGCCGCTTAGGCAACGGTGTTCGCGGGATCAGGGCTGCCCGGGCTGGAACCGTGGGCCATAGCGACAGACCCAGCAGAACGTAGACACTGATCGACAGATTCGATGGGCGATTCGGCGAGGGCATCATTCGGCCTCCTTCTGTCGACGGGACGTGGAAATGTGAGACGGGGGTCTCCGCCTCCTTACTCTCGATGGTCATAATACCATCAACACCCCGGACCTGCAACCCTCTGTGCCGGCTCGGGGCCGCGGCGCTGTCACGATCGCCCGCTGTCCTACACCCAGGGATGGCGATCCCTGGTCGTGGGGGCACTGCGATGTGTCGGACCCACGATCACCCATGGACAGCTTCGGGAGCCCTCCGAGGCAAGTTGATGTTGGGCAGGAGCGGTTGTAGACTCTTGTCGGGACTGGTTATGGAACCGGCGTTGGCCTCCCTTCGGGGGTGGCTGGAGCCCGTTGGACGACGGCTGGCGACGGTTACGTTGTTTTTCCGTGCGCATCGAAACTGAGACGAGGCCTGCTATGGCGAGGCGAAAAAAGAAGCTGGGTGAGATACTGGTGGGTTGGGGCTTGCTCAACGCCAACGACTTGGCCGACGCCCTGAAATACGCCTCCGAGCACGACAAGCGGATCGGGGAAGCCCTGGTCGAGCTGGAGCTCTGCAGCGAGGACGACGTCTGCAAGGCTTTGGCGACCCAATTCGGGCTCGAGTATGTCGATCTGGACAAGAACGTCATCGATCACGCGGTGCTCGAGCTGATCCCCGACGACCTCATCCGCCGCCACATGGTTCTGCCCATGGGGCTGGAGGGTGACGCCCTCAAGATCATCATCACCGACCCGCTCGATCTGGAGACGCTGGACGTGGTGCGTTTCCGGCTGGCCAAGGAACTCAAGCCGGCCCTGGCCCCGCTGGGCAAGGTCAAGCGGTTCATCGATACGTTCATCAATCCGATGGACGACGAGCTCTCCAAGACGCTGAGCAGCATCGATCAGGATCGCCCCGACGACGAGAAGGACGACCTGCACCTCGATGCGGACGAC
>JADFPW010000225.1 GCA_022562105.1 Planctomycetota bacterium | reverse complement strand
CTATTCATCCGAAGGAGGAAGCAGCGGACCGAGTTGAGTGAGAAGACGAGGGATATCACGCTCGACGGTGCGCCACACTTGCTGCAAGTCAACTTCGTCATACGCGTGAATCAGTTTGTCTCGCATTCCGGCCATCGGCTTCCAGGGAATGTCCGGATGTGCGGCCTGGAGTTCCGGAGAGAGTCGCTTGACCGCCTCGCCAAGTAGTAACAGCCGATGCAACACCGCGGATTGAGTCTTGTAGTCGCTCTGAAAGCTCGAATAGTCGATTCCGTGCGTAAAGTCGAGCAGCATCCGTACGGAGTGGGCGATGTCCAAGAGTGTCGCATCGTCACGCGGCATACAGTGTCCGTGCAGAATCCAAGATGGCACGCCGGCGAATGGGGTTGCGGCTTTGCTCGATGGCTCGTCGGCTGACCAAATCCACGCGTCGCTGGAGCAGCCCGGCCAATTCCTCCTCCATTCGGATGTGGTCGAGCAGACTCCAGGATGCGTCGTGGGAGAAGTCTACCAACAGGTCCACGTCGCTGTCCTTGGTGAAATCCTCGCGTAATACGGACCCGAATGCGGCCAAACCGACGATCTTCCAACGACCGCAGAAAGCCTCGAGTTCGATTTGGGAAATGGGCAGGTTCATGAGTTCCGCTCCGACGGTCGCATGACTCCGAATTATACCGGAAGTCGAGGCCAGGGACAACAAGCCGGGCGGAGTACGACCCCGCGCTTCCACGCTCGTGGGGATCCCTGCCTACACGCTCAGGGTGACGCCGCTGGTGGGGGCGGTGGCGGTGACGCTGACCCAAAATAGCTGCCGAGCGGGGCTACCTGTCCGGCGGGCGTCCACGTGTCCATTCCCGCCGTCCAGACCAATGTGGAACTGGTGATCTTCCCGGAAGCTACTCCCTCGGACAACTGCGCTAGCGTAAACGGACCCTGCGTTTGGCCTCCAGCGGCTACGTGCCAAAGCGCGCCGGGCGGCGGAGGCGGTGCGACGCCGGCGGGAGCGCCGCCGGCCTGGCCGACGCCCTTCATCATTTGTCCGGCCATGGCGAACCCCATGCCCAGGCCCATGCCTGCTGCGGCGCCGCCTCCGGCCGGGTTTTCGGCAGCGGCGGTCATGGCTTGGCCCATCTGGTACTGTTGGAACCGCCCCATATCACCGATCACGCTCATGCTGGTGCGCGTGTCGAGGGCTTTCTCGACCGCTTCGGGGAGCGAGATGTTCACGATGTACAACTGGGGCACGTCCAGACCGTACTCGTCGTCCACCCGTTCCACGACCCGCTCTCGAAGTTGTTCCGAGAGTTCCTGATACTTGGCGGCTAGATCAAGGACGGCGATCTTCGCCTCGCCGAGTAGGTCGGCAAACGAGTTGATGATGATGGAGCGGATCAGCTCGTGGATCTCGTCGGCCTCGAAGACGGCGTCGGTGCCGACCAGCTCTTTGATCAATGCCCGCGGGTCGGTAGCTTTGAGGGTGTACGAACCGAACGCTCGCAGACGAATGGGGCCGAAGTCGGCATCGCGAAACATGATCGGATTCGGTGTGCCCCACTTCAGGTCGGTGACCTGCCGCGTGCTGATGAAGTAGACTTCGGACTTGAACGGGCTGTCGAACCCGTACTTCCACCCCTGCAACGTGCTCATCAGGGGCAGATTGTCAGTGGTCAGTTCGTAGGCCCCGGGCTCGAACACGTCGGCCAGTTCGCCGCGGTGCACGAATACCGCCATCTGTCCGGGTCGCACGATGAGCTGAGCCCCGTTCTTGATCTGATTGTGGTACCGCGGAAAGCGCCAGACAAGCGTATCGCGCGTGTGGTCCATCCACTCCACGATGTCCACCAATTCGCCACGGAGTTTGTCGAGCAGACCCATGTGTATCATCCTCCCGCTGATCTGAGACTTCGCAGCTTGCGTCGCATTGCCTATCGCACCATTGATACGAATCCACTACTACGAGCGTACGGCCACTAGCCGCGTCCGTCAACTTCCCCCCCGCCTCGTTCGTTCGATCATCCCGGCCCGGACAACACCAGCGTACGAGGCACGGCACACGACAATCGGTTACACTCGCAGACGATCGCAGTTGCCCTCAGGATCGCCGGGCACAGGAGATAGTAATGGGCGAACGAATACTCCGGATGGGCATGGTTGGGGGCGGTCGCGATGCGTTCATCGGGGCGGTACACCGGGCGGCGGCGTGCCTCGACGGGCGCGTGGCGTTCGTGGCCGGCGCGTTGTCGGCTACGCCTGCCAAGGCCATTGCGTCGGGGAACGACTTGGGTTTGGAAGATCGGCGCAACTACGGCACATGGGCGCAAATGCTGGAAGGCGAGCTGGCCCTGCCGCTCGAGGAACGCATCGATTTCGTCGCTATCGTTACCCCAAACGATATGCACTTTCCGGTGGCTGAGGCGTTCGCCAAGGCCGGCATCCACGTGGTGTGCGACAAACCGTTGGTGCATTCGTCTGTTCAGGCACAGTCGCTGATGCAAATCGTACGCGAGGTCGACATCGTGTTCGCGGTGACGTACAACTACTCGGGTTATCCGATGGTCAAACAAGCCCGCCAGATGGTCGGCGATGGCGATCTCGGCGACATCCGCAAGATCATCGTCGAGTACCACCAGGGCTGGCTCGCCGAAAAGCTGGAAACGACGGGCCAAAAACAGGCCCAGTGGCGGACAGATCCTGCGCGAGCGGGTATCGGTGGTGCGATCGGTGACATCGGTTCACACGCCGAGCACCTTGTCTCTTACGTTACCGGCCTGGAAGTAGAGGCGATCTGCGCCGATCTGACTTCGTTCGTGCCCGGTCGCCGCCTCGATGACGACGCCAACCTCTTGATTCGTTACACGAACGGCGCTCGCGGCGTGCTCTGCGCTTCACAAGTCTGTATCGGAAGCGAGAACGATTTGCGCCTGAGGGTCTGGGGCACCAAGGGAGGCCTGGAGTGGAAGCAGGAGGAGCCAAACCATCTGGTATTCAAGCCGGCGGCGGCTCCAGAACGGATCTACCGCCGCGGAAACCAGTACGTTTGCCAAACGGCGGCCCGCAGCACTCGCCTTCCCTCCGGCCATCCGGAGGCCTTCATGGAAGCATTTGCCAACATCTACAACGCCGTTGGGCAAGCGATCCGATCCGGGGCCGGCGCCGACGGGGGTTCGACGTTTGACTATCCAGACGTCCGCGACGGAGCCCGCGGCGTGTATTTCATCGAACGGACGATCGCCAGCGGGGCTAGCGAGCAGAAATGGACCGATGCTAAGTGGACCTCGATACCGTCGTGATGGCCGAGCACTACCTCCAAGATGCCATGGGCCAACTTGGTGGCCCGTGCGGGTCGGGCGTGAATCTCAGAACCAAACACGGGCAAGCTGCGCGTGCCCATGGCACCCGGCACCGGCGATCAGAAATCGACCGACGTGTGGATTGAAGCGATGAAATGAGACCACCTGGATCCTGACGATGAACAGCAAAATGACAACCGAAGTTGCAATCCGACGCATCGGCGATGAGACTCGTGCCGGCAGTCAAGACGTCGTCGCAATCGAGGAACCGCTCGAGATTCGCATCGATTGCAAACCGATCGTGGTGACCATGCGGACACCGGGGTGCGATCCGGAGTTGGCCGCCGGCTTCCTGTGGACCGAGGGGATCATTCGTCGGGTGGACGATATTGACTCGATCCACCATTGCTCGAGCAGCGAAACCGGCAACGTGGTCACGGTTCGACTGGCCAAGGGCGTTAAGCTGGACCCCTCCAAACTTCAGCGCAACTTTTACGCCACGTCGAGCTGCGGAATCTGCGGCAAGGCCACGCTGGACGCGATCCATCAACTGGTAGAACCGATCGACGAGATGATCCCTCTTGATGCCCAGGTCATTCACTCACTTCCCGATCGCATGCGACAGGTCCAGGCCACCTTCGACACTACGGGCGGCTCCCATGCGGCTGGATTGTTCGATATGGACGGCTCGTTGCGCTGCCTGCGGGAGGACGTTGGGCGCCACAACGCGGTCGATAAGGTCATCGGATGGGCGGTCCTGGGCCGGTCGATGCCCCTGACCAACACCATCCTGGGTGTCAGCGGCCGGGCCAGCTTCGAGATCGTTCAGAAAGCCGCCATGGCCCGGATACCCGTCTTGGCTGCGGTCAGCGCCCCTTCCAGCCTGGCGATCGAGGCGGCTCGACGTTTTCATCAAACGCTGATCGGCTTCTGCCGCGATTCTCGATTCAACGTCTATCACGATCCGGGACGGCTGGTGACGGAGTGAACTCCGTGTCCGCCGACTCCGCGAGGTGACTGCAACGCGACGTCTCGACCGGACCCCCAAAAAAGAAGGAGAGCCAGACAGCTTTCACCGCCTGGCTCTCCCGAGGATGGTCTGCGCCCATGCATGGGCGCAGGAGAACTCTTGTCTTGCGGGCATTGAGGCGTCGATCGCCTCAGCCGCCAACACGGCCGGAGCTAGTGCTACTTACACTTCAAGTCGCAGAATTCGGTTCCGTATAGGACGCATACCTCGTCCCACTGCACATCGCAGCAGTACGGATCCAGGTCGCACACGCAGCCCTCGACCTCCTGGTCGCTGCATCCCGGACAGCCGAGCAGCCCCACGGGGTCGCAGCAGTCGTGGTGGTTCTCTGTGGAGCAGCTAATCGTGAGAACTCCGTCCCCGACGATGTTGGCAGTACCACCAGAGAAGTTCCAAGATCCCACGCGAATCTTGAGCTCCTGACCAGTCACGACCGAGCACACGTGCACCTCGGACGGCCCGCCGGGAATGTCACAGGAGTCATCGCCGCAATTGAGCTGTTCTCCGAGCACGCAGCTCGCTCCGTCGTAGACCTGCAGGGTTGAGTCGTATTCGGTTCCCTCGCACAGGCTAATAGTCACGAATCCATCGCAGATGGCCATGTAGTCGTACCACACGTCGTTGTGTCCAACAAACTCGTCGGCACACGGACCGTCAGCCCCGTCCGCCGGTCCATCGTCCGTCGCCCCAAGAGTGGTGATTTCGAGTTCCCCATCGAACACGGTAATGGCGTCCTCGCAATTGTCGTTGGGCGGAGGAGGTAGGGGGCAATCGGCCGACAAACACAAGGTTCCTGGTCCCTGGAAGACACCCGGCACGGCCGGTCCACACGGTATTCCGAAGCGGGCAAACACGAAACCGTCATCCAGCGGATCGACGAACAAGTCACCATTCTGATCAGCGCAGTCGCACAACGGATCGCCCGTTCCGACCGGACACCCAAACCGAGCCAGAACAAACCCGCTATCCAAGGGGTCAATCTCTCCGTCGTTGTTGGCGTCGCCTTCGCACGAACATGCTCCGCCTCCGCTCTCGCACTCTTCCGCGTCAGCCGTTTGGATGCAGCTCCCGTCTGGGAAGCAACATGCACCGATGGTGTCGTCGGTCTTGACCCCGTTTAGCGTAATCGCCAAATCCTGCTCGGTGCCGCCGGGAAGGCTCCAATCCGGGAGTCCCGCTAGGCCAAAGATCTGCAACGAGGGGATGCCGTCGGTCCCGGGCGTCGAACCTATCCCGGTCTGCCCCTCGGTAAAGTAAAACAGCATCGGCGAGATGGCCACCCAGTATTGGACGTTCTTTTCCAGCGGGAAGCCCACGGCCATCGTCATCTCCCAATCATCATCTTGCAGGAACACAAATGAATACGACGCGGGTGAGACCACGATATCGACCGCCACCTCGCCCGTGGTCGTTCCGTTGTCGAGCGGTTCCCCGGCCGGCAAAAACCCCGATCCGTCGTCAAAGTAGATCACCACTCGTACGCCGCTCAAATCGGCGGGAGTGGTACCCCCGGCGGGGCCGTTGAAGAACACTACAGTGAAGATGATTTCGGTGATGACGCATGGATTGGACTCGTCCCCCGTGAACATAAAATTGTCCGCCGCCTGGGCAAAGAAAGGGAAGTCTTGAGCCCACTGGCTTGCCGGCGCAATTGTCCCCGTGTCAAACGCGCCGTTGTTGACTTCGCATTCCCCCCCGCCGCGCGGCGCGACTTGGCCGACTCGTTTGGGTTGAGCGCCGTCGCCTGGGACACCCAACGTGGGGATCTTCTGCGTGGCGTCCGCCAGCCCGATGCTGGCACACAACAGCATCGCGCCACAACAGGTTAAACATGGTTTGCAACTCATTCTTCTTCCTCGAAATCGTGAATCTTGACTCTCTCACCCGATGCGCCTCGGTGGGCGTACCGGCACACAGGAATCCTTCTCATGCATGTCATACTCGGCGGTCTTCGGTGCGTTCCGCCGGGATACCCGTCTTGGCTGCGGTCAGCGCCCCTTCGAGCCTGGCGATCGAGGCGGCTCGACGTTTTCATCAGACCCTGATCGGCTTCTGCCGCGATTCTCGATTCAACGTCTATCACGATCCGGGACGCCTGATCACTGAGTAGACGCGGCCTCCACCGTCTCAGCGGCGTGGCCACCTCCCGACGCCTCCGTGGCGCAAGAAAAGAGGAGGCCCAAGCCCAGCTCTCCTTGCTGCCTGGACCTCCCAAGGTTGGTCAGCGCCCACGCACGGGTGCTGGAGAACTCTTGCCTTACGGGCCTTGAGACGTCGATCGCCTCAGCGCCGCGACACGGCCGGAGCTACTACGGACACTCCAAGCCGCAGAACAGCTCACCGAACGAGACGCATGCCTCATCCCACGACACATCGCAGCAAAACGGATCCAGGTCGCACACGCAGGTCTCGACCTCGCTGTCGCTGCATCCCGGGCAGCCGTCCACCCCCACGGGGTCGCAGCAGTCGTGGTTCTCGGTACTGCAGGTGATCGTGAGAGTCGCGCTCCCGGTGACGGGGTCCAGCGTGCCGTCGTTCCAACTTCCCACGCGAATCTTGAGCTGCGTACCTGCCACGACCGCGCATAGGTTCACCTGGGACGTGCCGCCGACGGTGCCACAGTCGTCATCGCCGCAGGCGACCTGCTCACCGAGTTCACAGCTCGATCCGTGGTACACCTGCAACGTCGTGTCGAAGAGGCAATCTTCGCACATGGTGATGTTCAGAAACCCGTCGCAGGTGACGGTGTAGTCGAACCACACGTCGTTGTTTCCAACAAAATCGTCGCCACACGGACCCGCGGCCCCGTCCACCGGTCCATCGGTCGTCGCCCCGTCGGTGGAGAATGGGTTGTCCCCGTCGACTGCGGGGATGGCGTCCTCGCAATTGTCGTTGTCCGGCGGATCCGCCGGGGGTTGGGGACAATCGGCCGACCCACACGAGGTTCCCACGCCCTGGAATTCACCCGCTTCGCCC
>JADFPW010000224.1 GCA_022562105.1 Planctomycetota bacterium | reverse complement strand
TGCCACGATTCCCGCGCCGAGTGACAGCTGGATGACCGCTCGTAACTTCCTTGCCCACAAGGAGATATGAACTCGGGGCGACTGGATTCGAACCAGCGGCCTCCTGCTCCCAAAGCAGGCGCTCTGCCAGGCTGAGCTACGCCCCGTAGGTCTCAAATCGGCGGGCTGCACACCGGAGAGACGGCGCTATTGGACCCTACGGCACCTCCCATGTCAACGCGGCCTCGCAAGGCGGGACGGACGCATCGGGCGCAACGCGTGGTCGCGTATCCACTAGTTGCGTGGTGTGGCCGTGACGTTGCCAAGGTGTGCTGGTTTGCGCTACGCCCGCCGCTATACTCAACGCTGTGATCGTTGACGTTCACTGCCACTACGGGTTGACGGCTCACCGGGCAGACGGCGGCACAGATCGATTCACGTTCGAGCCGGCTGGATCCTCCACCCAACCGGGGCTGGATTCCTACGTCTCTCCTCGAGTGCTGCACGGCCCACTGTTTCGGTTCCTCACATCGCGGCTGGGCATCGAATCAGGTCTGGGGAGCGGGTCGGTGTTCGACGAACAGCTCCAACGCGCCTACTCGACGCACATGATGCAGTGTTCAAGCATCGACGCCCTGGTATTGCTGGCGTTTGACGAAGTCCATGATGATGAAGGCGTTGCCCTAGGTCCGACGGCAGTCCCTGGTCGCCCGGGCAGCGACACCTACAGCAGTAACACCTTTGTGCACCGTCACTGCCGACGTCGCCCGGATCGCCTTCTCTTCGGTGCGTCTATTCATCCCTACCGGTCCAACGCGGTTGATGCCCTGCATGAGGTGGCCGACGCCGGCGCCGTGCTGATCAAATGGTTGCCGGTGAATCAGAACATCGATCCCGCCGATCCGCGAACGATGGCGTTTCTGCACGCCGCCGGTGAGCTGGGCATGCCCATCCTGGTCCACTACGGCGGGGAGTTGGTCCTCACCAGTCATCGACCCGATCAGATGGATCCGCGACCGATGTTGGACGCGCTGCGAAGCCTGAGACGCGATGGGGCGATGCCTCCGGTCATCGTGGCTCATTGTGCGACGCCCACGTTTCCATGGGAGCCCGGTCGCTATTTCCATCCACTGGCCCGGGCGATGTTGGGCGAGTTTCGTGAGGCGCCGCTCTATGCCGACATGTCAGCGATGACCAATCGGCCGTACTGGCTCTGGAAGCTGGCCCGAGATCGTCGATGGCGTGGATTGCAGGGGAAGTTGGTATTCGGGAGCGACTTTCCCATTCCCCCGCTGTGGATTCCGTTCGTCTGGCAACTGCGCCACGACTGGGGCCGGCTGGCCAACGAGCCGTCGTGGATCGAGCGCAGTCTATTGATTACGCGCGCGCTCGGGTTTGATGAACAGGTTTTCCATCGAGCCGGGCGGGTGCTGCGTCACCGGCTGCCCGCCGCGCTTCGAGACCGAGTGGATTAACCAACCGCGGAAAGCGCGTGGATCGCATCCCCCCCCCCGTCTTGACATGCTAACTATCCAACGGACTGGAGAACAACGGTTGAGAAAGATCGTGCAGTTCCTCGTCCAACGACGGATCCAGACAAATGGACCACATACCGACGGCGTGGCGATCCAGCAGTCCGAATGCATGCAGGATCCTCAGCAACCATGACGAATGCACCAGCAGACGGAAGACGGGACAGGCTGGATCGATCAAGACACCGCCAAAACCGGACAGGCCATGCTCGACCTTGAGCCACGCAAGCAGCGTACGAAGATGATGACCGGCCGGGCCGGGCGAGCGCAGGGCGTGCGTACCTGCCGAACCGTCAACCGAGGGGACGAGCAAATGATGGAATAGACAGACATCAACGCAACGGTCGGATAGCTCCAGGCAGCCGATGCTGCGGGCGAGATCGACCAGGCACTCCAGCCACGCGGGAATGCGTTCGACCCGAAAGCGGAGCGGATGGGCCACCTGTGCGCCGGCTCGAAGCTCACCGTCTCGGTCAACAAGAACGTAATACCGCTCGGCATTGAACGACTCGGGCAGGTCCACCATTCGATGGCGGTGGTATTGGGCCAGCAGCCGTTTCAGGACATCGTCCGCCCGCGGGCCTGCCCGCTCAACCCGCCAGCCGGGAGGCAACTCCGGACGCTGAACCGCGATGACGGGAACGAACGCCAAGCGACCTACCAGCTTCAATTCCGCAGAAGCGCCCGATGGACGGGGTGGATCGGCGGCCAGCGCTCGGGCGACAGCCCGTGCCAGCCCGATCGACGCCTGATTCTCGTCGGCGATCTGAAAGTACACCAGGCTGGCGTCGAAACGGCGAATCGCCTCCGGGAACAGGCGATTCCATAGCGTGCGGGCGCGCAGCGGTCGAACCCGCCGGGTCGATCCCCGCCGAACAAAGCGGCGGCGATACGTCTGATCGATGTGGGCGCTGTGGCCGTAACACACGCGCACCAGGCCGCCGTTCATCGTCCGAATAGTTCGTTTGCCCGTGGCCGCCAGGGCGATCATTCGCTCGCCGTCCCGTGCGTAGGCGTAGAGGTTGTCGGCGTACACCTGATCCAGCTTGGTGGTGACAAACGACAGCTTGACCGGTCCACCGAGCGTATTGCCCCTCACCAGGTCTTCGGCCTGGGCGAGGTTGTCGATGGCCGGTGCGATTTGGATGGGTATCGTTGGCTCGACGACATCGAGTCGTGATCTGAGTGCAGCGACCCGCGAGGAGTCCGGGAGGTGGCAGACATCCACCCCACCGGGTGGGTGTTGCCCCGGGCGCCCAGGCTGACTCAACGGCTCTGCATCTGCGGACATCGCCGGACATCTCCTACTGCCAGCTTTACCTTGCTATTGTCTTTCAGCGAGCGGCCGCCAACAACCACCGAAAGACGGGCCTGCCGGGTTGGCTGACGCAGGGCATCGCCTGGCGGAGGGCGAAGTCGGCGTCGTCTTGACACTCCGGCAGCGGAATGCGACCCTCACTGCCGCATGAAGCGTGTCAAAACGGGTGATGGCGGCCCTGCGGTACGCGGGTCGGTAGTTCTGGCGGCGTGGGTGGCGGGCTGGTGTGTCTGCATCGTCGCGGCGCCCAGCGTGGCTGACGAGCCGATCGCCGGGCGACCGGGTTCGGCTCCCATTCCTCGAGATCGCCCCACCGAGGCCCGGATGCTCGCGGCGGCTGGGCCGGGGTTCGTGTTGCATCGGACGGACCACTTTCTGGTGTGCAACGATTGCGATGAGGAGGTGGTGCGGGCGTTCATCTGGCGGATTGAAGCCACCTACGACAACATTTTCGACTTCTGCCGACGTTTGGGAATCCCCGCGACTCACCCGGATCGCTTTCTGGAAGTCATTTTCTTCGACAGCTATCGTGGGTTCTGCAACTTCGCCCGCGGTCAAGGATCGGAATGCACGAACTTGACCGGTTTCTTTTACACCAAGTCAAACCAAGCCGTCTTCTACAACATCGCCGACGACCCGGGTTTGGCTGATCTGCGGAACCGCATCACGGAACTGGAGCGGCGGATCGACCCCCGGGAGTTGAAGGGCGGATCGAGACCGCGTAATGACCACCAGCGCCTGCGGGCCGATCGAGTCGAGTTGATACGATTGCAGAGTCAGCGCGACGCCGAGGTCGAGCGGCTCAACCGGCTCACCGTACAACACGAGGTGGCTCACCAAGTGCTATACAATGCCGGTGTTCACACCATGGGAGCCCGCAACCCGGGCTGGCTGGTGGAGGGGCTAGCGTGTCTGTTCGAGGCTGACCAAGACCATGAGTCGGATACCGCCCGCTCGATCAATTCGCTGCGTCTGAGGGATTTGAAGCACGCCCTGGGTGTCGGCCCCTCGAGCCGCCGACAATCCACCGACGAACTCCTGGTCGATGCGTTCCGACAGCGGAGGCTGCTGCCGCTGGTCGAGCTGGTGCAAGATGCCGAGTTGTTTACCCGACGAGATCAACCACACCTGGCCAACTACTACGCCCAGGCTTGGTCGCTAGTCCATTTCCTCCACCAGCACCATACCCAAGCGTTCGCCGACTATATCCGTCTGGTGTCCCGGCGCAGGTTGGGCGAGGAAACCTCCGCCCCGCGGGAGCTACGCGACTTCGAATCGACCTTCGGGCGGTTGGACGAGCGCTTTCAAGCCCGCTGGGCCGACTTCGTGGTAGGATTGCCCTCATGAATGTAGTCATTGCCGGTGCCGGCGAAGTGGGACGACATGCCGCCGAGATCCTCGGAGCCGCCGGCCACAACATCACGGTGATCGATCTTTCGGCTGACAAACTGCGGAAGCTGGAGGACACGCTCGACATCCGCAGTCTGCGCGGCAACTGCGCCCACGCCGAGATCATCTCCGAGGCCGGCGGGGCCACGTGCGACCTGTTCCTGGCGGCCACCAACAGCGATGAGATCAACCTGCTGACGGCGTCGGTGGCCAAGGGACTGGGCGCGCGAAAATGCCTGGCCCGTGTCCACCACAGCGCGTACTTCGGCGCCCGAGGAATCGACTACCAAGCACACCTGGGGATCGACCGGCTGATCTGTCCGGACTATCTGACGGGTCGGGCGATTGCCCGGACGCTGCGGAATCCCGGGGCGATGGCATTGGAGAACTTCGCCCGCGGAGCGATCGAGATGCAGCAACTCCGGATTGACAAGACCGATCCGGCGTTGGACGTGCCGCTAAGCGAGTTAGCCCTGCCCGACGGCGTGCGCGTGGCCGTCTTGAAGCGCAACGGCCGGGCGTTCCTGCCCGACGGCACCAGCCGCATCCTCGATGGGGACGTGGTTACGCTCATCGGCGAGACCGGCGGATTCGAGGCGGCCCATTCACTTTTGAATATCAAGAAGCCCACCCGTCGCAACGTCGTCCTGATGGGTGGGTCGCCCATCGCCGTCTGGCTGTGTCGGGCCCTGAAGCGCCGCGACTTCTCCGTCCGATTGTTCGAGCCGGATCGGGAGCGCGCCGAGGAGCTGGCCTCCAAGCTGGAGCACGTGACCGTGGTTCATGCCGACGCGATCGAGCCGGCCGTCTTCGCCGAAGAGCATCTGGGATCCACCGATGCCTTCGTCGCCCTGACCGCCGACGATGAACACAACATCCTCGCCGCCGCCCAGGCCAAGAGCATGGGGGCCACCATCGCCATCGTCGTGCTCCAACGCTCGACCTACATGCACCTGCTGCCCCACGTGGGCATCGATCACGCGTTCAGCCCCCGGTCGGTGGCGGTCAAGGAGATCCAAAGCCTGGTCGATCCTAAACCCGTCCGAACGCTGGCCACCCTGGCCGAGGGTGTCGCCGATGTTTACGAAATCCGCCCGGCGCGCAAGGCCAAGGTATTGGGTTACGAACTACGCAACATCAAGTTCCCGCCCCAATGCATGATCGCCGCGATTCAGCGGGGCGACGAAGTCACCGTTCCCGGGGCCGATGCGATCATCCAAGCCGGGGACACCCTGATCGCCATTGGACCGCACAACATTGAGAAGGAACTCCGCAAACTCTTTACCGGCAAGTAAACGCTCGTGAATTTCTCCTACGTGCTACGCCAACTAGGCCTGCTGGTCGGCGTGCTTGCGGTCTGCGTGATGGCAGTCGCCGGTTACGCGGGAGCCCTTTGGTGGTCGGGGGCAACGTCTGAGCGGGTCGCCTGCTACGCGCTGTTGGCTACGTTCGGACTGGGCCTCGTCGCTGGGCTGTCATTGTGGCTGCCCCAGCGCAGGCGCGAGGGCGAGCTCGGTCGGCGTGAAGCATTGCTATTGGTGGCGGCCAGTTGGTTTCTCGGCGCCGCCCTGGCCGCCCTCCCGTTTTATATCTGGTCGCATCTTCGAGCTGCATCCGACGATGGTGCATTTTCCAGCTATGTGGATTGCTACTTCGAAGCGATGAGCGGGCTGACCACCACCGGGGCCACCGTTCTAACGAGCATTGCCGCCGTACCCAAGAGCCTATTGTTCTGGAGAGCGATGACCCAATGGCTCGGCGGGTTGGGGATCGTGCTGCTGTTTGTGGCCGTCCTGCCCATGTTGGGCGTGGGCGGCAAGCGTCTGTTCCGCGTGGAAGCCCCGGGCCCGACGCCCGAAGGCGTTCGGCCGCGCATTCAGGAGACCGCCCGGGCGTTGTGGATGATCTATGTCGGGCTGACCGTGGCCGAGATCCTCATACTCCGAATGCTGGGCATGGGGTGGTTCGACTCCGTCACCCATACGTTGACCACGTTGGCGACTGGGGGCTTTAGCACATTGGATTCGAGCATCGGGGGTTTCGCATCGCCGGCGTTGGAGTGGGCGATCGTCTTTTTCATGGTGCTCGCCGGGGTCAATTTCGGGATCTACTATCAACTTCTGCGGCGACGTTGGGGGATCCTGCGCGAGGATCCGGAACTTCGTTTGTACCTGGTAATTCTCGCCGTCGGATTTCTGGTGGTACTGGTGGGTATCTGGAATGCACCAATTCATACGACCGCGGGAGACGAGCTGGCCCCGGGCACCGGAAACGCCATTCGCACCGCCGCATTTCAGGTCGTGTCTGTACAGACTACGACTGGCTTTTGTACGGTCGACTTCAATCAGTGGTCGTTCCTGCCCAAGGTGACGCTGTTGATCCTGATGTTTGTCGGAGCGTCGGCGGGTTCGACCGGCGGCGGACTGAAAGTCATGCGCTGCCTGATCGCGTTCAAGGTCATGCTCGCCGAACTCGAACACGTGTTTCGGCCCAACGTGATTCGGACCGTCAAGGTCGGCAAGTCGGTCGTGGATTCCGAGCTCAAGCTGACCACCCTGGCCTACTTCCTGGCGATCGGGACCATCTTCTGTATGGGGACCATCCTGCTTATGATTTTCGAGTCGAGTGAAAGCATCGACGTCGTCACCGCCGCTACGGCCACGATCGCCACGCTCAACAACATCGGCCCGGGTCTGGCGCGGGTTGGCGCGATAGAGAATTTCGCCTGGTTCTCAGCTCCGAGCAAGTTGCTCATGTCCCTGTTGATGGCCCTGGGTCGGCTCGAACTGTTCGCCATCCTCGTCCTATTCGTCCCCCGTTTTTGGCGCAGCGAGTGAACCCGATTCTGGCGTAGTGTGCGAATCGATGTTGTGTAGGCCGTCACGCGGCTACAAGGTTGCTGGATGAGCGTGACGCTGGCGCGAATGATCCCCAGTCCCGTAGCCTGGATAATTCACGAGTGTGAGGTGGTTTGCGCATAGAGACGGCCTTCTCGACCTTGTATGATTAGGGTTTTGACGACTCAACCATACGAAGGCAAGGAGGCCGTTCCGTGACAGAGTGTAACCGCAAGTCGCTATCGTTTTCCAGGCTTGGGCGGCAGAAAATCACCGCCAATTTCGACGGCGGTCGGCTGACCTCCGACGCCGGGGGGCTGCTC
>JADFPW010000223.1 GCA_022562105.1 Planctomycetota bacterium | reverse complement strand
CGGAGTTAGCCAAGGCCCAGGTGACGACGATTCGCAGCAAGCTGTTCAAGATTGCCGCCCGGGTGACGGTGTCGGTTCGGCGGATCGTCTTCCACCTCAGCAGCTACCATCCCTACCAGCCACTGTTCGCACTTCTGCTGCGCCGCCTCACTCCAATCTGACTATGGCACAACCCGAAATCGCCGTGGGGGAAAGGGGGCTTTCTGCGCCGACCACGGTGGATGGCGCTGCCAACCCGAAGATCATCGCACACTACACCGACTGGCAACGCTCACGTCGCCTCATGAAATATGCGGGCTAGCCAGGGGCGCGAGCCCCTGGTAGTCGTTCGCCGAACAGCAGGCAGCCCTGAAAGGGCGACAGGCTTTCGCCCCCTTCGGGGGCTTGGGAACTCTGGATCCTTCTTTTCCAGGGGCTCGCGCCCCTGGCTGGTGACTGACGCCCTTCCAGGGCTATGGGACTGCGCGTCAGGCGCACAATAGATAGCAGCGGACCCCCGAATACGGCACAGCAGGGACACACCGTTGCATAGGGCTGCTCTGTCATCTCTCAGGTGGATGGCGCTCGGCGTGCTTGGTTGCACCGTCGTACGACGTCACCACCCTTCCAGTAACGAGTCAGTCGGCGATAGGTGTTTCCATGACGCCGGGCTTTAGGTCGATTTGCTTGGAAATGGGGCCGGCCTTCTCGGCTTTGTAAACGAGCTCGACCGCTCCGGAGCCCTGTACGATCCAGCGGAACAGACGGTGGCCGTGGCCGGCAATGCCGTTGGAGACCCAGATCCGGGCGGGGTCACGTTTGGTCAGTTCCAGAGAAGCCAGGTAGCGATCCGATACGGTGCCTGATGCGAGTACCTCTGCGGTGCTGCCCTGAGCAGCGCTCAGAGTCACGCTGTCGCGGGCCCCGATTTTCTTCTCAGAGGACCGGGCGCTGATCGTGGGAATAGCCCGGGTATTTGCTACTTCCACGGTTACTGAATAGGTGCCGTCGCCCAATTCCTTGACCTCATACCAGGAGACCTCCAGTTGGGGCATCTGGTCGGCGTGGTAGAGGCAAAAGGCTGCGTTCCGGTGGCACAGCTCTTCCAGCATGAACGCCGGCGGGACGCGAGAGGCGTACTGGGTCCAGCCCCCGATTTCGATCTCGCCGTAGACCGGGTGATCGTACGGTTTGTAATCGATAAACGTCACCCCGAATTCCAGCAGATCGCCGAACTTGAAGCGTTTCTCGGGGTCGAATCGTCGCTCGGACCCGCCGCCGCCGAAGTACTGCTTTCCGCTCCACAGCTCGTTGGTGAAACTGAAGATCCCCAACCCTTCGTAGGTCCAGGTGACGAACCCACCGTGTACGTCGTACAGATCCTTGTAGATAATCAAATAGTCGTAGAACGGGAGTATCTTCTCGCCGGTCTCGCCAATTTCATCGTAGACGAGAATGTCCTGCCGCGGGTAGTCCTTGTCGCGATATTTAGCGCCCGGACCGCGAAGCAGCATGCCACCGGAGTTGTGGAACGACTGAACCGCAGCCACGTTGGAGTGATCCACCAGGAACTCGCCGATGCAACGAGCTTCGGGGTAGTAGAACGGGTACTCGCCGGCGCCGTATTGTATGTAGTTCGGCTGCCAGTCGGACGGCCAGTTGCGGTTCATGTCGTAACCGCCCGGGCCGTCCTCGTTGATGCGGCCGTCGTGGTCGTTATCGATCCCCTCCGAACCCAGCCGGTCGTAGTCGCCCTTCTCATCGCGCCCGACGCGCTCGAAGATCCGCGGATCCTTGTTCGACCTGCGCCAACGACCGTTGGGGTTTTTCTTCCACATGGTGGTAATGAACCCGTCGCCGTCGAGGTCGTCCGGCCCGTCCTCGTCGAGCTGGCCGTCGTAGTCGTTGTCCGTGGGCTTCATGCCGCTGCGCGACGAGCTCGACGTGGCCGGGTTGTCGAACCAGTTAGCCCGACCGTCGGGGTTGACCATGGGCAGCACATAGAACGCCCGCTCGTCGAGCAGCTTGGTGAGCCGATCCACGCGGCCGTAGCTCTTGGTCAGATACCAGATCAAGTAGATGCACGTTTCGGCGCCTTGGACCTCGTTGCCATGCACGTTAGCGTCAATGTACATGGCCGGCTTGTCACGGTGGTGGCCTGTGTTGGGATTGTTGATCGTCACCATCCACATATCGCGTTGCTGACTGCTCTTGCCGATCGACTCGACGGTCAACAAGTCCGGGTAGGCCTTTTGCAGTGACTTGATGGCATCGACCACTTCGTTGTAGTTGTAGAAGTGGTTGAAGGTCAGATTGACCCGGCTCGGGTAGTAGGGTTGATCGCCGGCTCGGGCGATGCTGCCGGCGGATAGCACCATGCCGATCGATGTACAGATCACAATTCGGAGCATTCGGATCTCCTTCTTCAGCGGACCAGATGCGGCATCGGTGTGCCCGGGCCGCCGTCTAATCGATAGCGACCGCTTTAGTCCGGTCAGCTACTTATCCGTCGCGGCAAGAGCCACGTTCAATTCGAGGTCGCCGAGCTTCTCGCTGGCCACGGTGATACGGACCGTTTGGCCGGGCTTTCCCTGTACCACCCAACGGAGTTTGTGGATTCCGCCGCCGCCGGCCACATTCGGCACCTTGCTCACCCGAGCGCCACCGAGGATGCGATCGGGTTCGAGTTGCAGTGTGACCACCAGCGGCCGCACATGGCGGTTTTGTTCGCCGATCTTCAGGGCGTACGGGAAGTAGCCTCGATTAACCAGTAGCGTCTCGATTTCGTAGACCGTGGGTGACAGTGCCTTGACCTGAACCTCTCCGAACTCGATTCGCGGCAGGCGCCCCACCAAGTCACCCAGGAAACTCCACTGTTTCTCGACGATGTCGCCCAGTGCATCGGCCGGAGGGGTGTTGCGGAAGAACGGCACGAACCCGCCGATCTCGACTTCACCAAGTGTGGGATGGGTGAACGGCTGCCAGTCAACGAATCCATCCCCGTCCCGCTGCTCGTCGCTGTATTTGAGCCAAGCGCGGTCCTCCTTCAGCTCGGGCGGCACATCCTTGTCCTTCTTCTTCCCGTTGCCCTTCCCATTGCGGTTTCCGTTAGCAGGCGATTCCGATGAATCGCCGTCGGGAGTCTCGTCGGAGTCGTCCGCTTCCGTGGCCGATTCCGACTCCGGCGTGGTTGATTCGGTCTTGTCAGCGGCCGCTGCGGATGGATCGGATGTCTCGTCCGAAGCAGCCTCAGAATCCTTCTTGCTCTCCTCGGACTCTTGCTTCTCTGGTTCCGGCCGAGTCCACACCGGCGTCGCAAAGGTGGGCACACCGAACTGGGCGTAGCACCAGGCGAAGAATGCTCCTCCCGAGTCTCGTTTGGGGACTGACTTGACCTCGGTGAGTTCACCGTAGATGCGGCCGATCTCCTTGTAGATAGCCACATCGTCCTTGGTCAGGCCCTTGGGTGCCCGGTCGGTCTCGTCCTTCTTGTCCCCGGATGGCGTGTTGATCAGGTTGTCGTGTGGGCCGTAGACCATGCAGACGGCAATGCGCGGATGACTCAGCACGAAATCGACGAGTGCCCGCGACTCGGGTTCGGAAATCTGGTACGGCCCAGCGCCGGGCGTGTGCTCCTCATATCCGTGCATGAAGTTGCGATTCAGATCGACGCCGCCGAATGGATCCTCGTTGATCTCCTCATCGTCGTCGTCGTCGAGTCCTTCGGAGTAGACCTTGAAGACGGGCACGTCGCCCACAGCCCGATCGGCTTTCTTGAGCAGACGGACATCATCCTTATCCGGCAGATGAGTGGCCTCCGGATCGCGAACCCGCATCATGGTGATCCACCCGTCCCCATTGAGATCCTGCGGGCCGTCTTCGTCCACCGATCCGTCGCGATCATCGTCCCACGGTCGCAGGGCGTACGCCTGCTCCCACTGCGGCGAGGCGAAGTACGACTCCATGGGATCGGGATTCATGCGCGGCAGAATGTGGACGGTTAGCTCGCTCCACGGCGATACTCCGTCCGCCATGGCTGCACGCACTCGCTCAGCCAACTCGACAGCTACCGCGCTGCCGGCTACGTCCGTGCCGTCGATCCCTGCGACGATCAGCACCGCAGAGGCATCGCCTGGTGAGGCCACGGCGCTGAGTTGAAGGGCCCACAGGTCGCGCCCCCCTCGGCTGGTTCCCACGGACGTCAATTGACACACGTCCGGGTGGTCCAGGACGATCCCCTGCAACCTCGCCGTCAGGGCATTGTAGTTTTCGTATTGCGCCGCCTCGTCGGCCGAGGCCAGGGCCACGGTCGTCAACAACACGAGGGCGGCGCGCGGTGCCGCATATCCCTGTTTCATGGTGAATTCTCTCATTAAGGCAAGGGGAAGCCATCATCCCCGGGGGGGCCCAACTCTCCCCGGGTGCAGGATAGATATTCAGGGCCGTTCGTCAACCGGGGTGATTTACCCATCACCCGCCGGACGGGGGACGCGGTAGAGCTCGCCGTAGGCGGGATCTGCGGCCGATCCGGTCACGGTGAACACATGGGTCCGCTCCAATCCGGCCTGGCCGAGGCGCAGAAACAAGTCCGGGGTGATTTCGTCTGGGAATCCGTAGCGACTGCCACGAAGACGATGAATCTCCATCCAGTGGACGAAGACGTGCGAATACCCCTGATCGATCAGCCAGCCGACGATCTCAGCCTCGGTCGTCGCGTGGCGGACGGTCTCGACAAATGGGTTTCGATTGAACACCACGGTGTAGTCAACGGCTCGTGCGAAGTAAAACGCCTTGGCATCTCCGACCATCAGAATGTGGGCATCAGGCGGCAGCTCCCTGTTCACCACGGCTAGATGGCGGTGGGCTGGATGAACACCCTCGGTGAACCACCCCGTGGAGCCTTCCACTGGCAGCTTTTGCCCGTCGGGATAGAGATGTTGACGGTACAGCGTCGCCATGGAGACGAGATTCACGATGACACCGACCGTCAAGATCGCGGTGTGGAGCGCACCTATCGGGATGCTTCGCCGTGTCGACGCCGAGCGTGCAGCCAGGGCCACCAGTGGCAGCAGCATGGGGACCGCGAACCGGGCGTACAGGTGCGTCGTCGTTGCCCAGATCACACCCTGTGCGATGTACACAAGAAGCAACAACCACACGTTGCGATCCCCAGCGGCGAGAATGAGTCCCCCCAGGGCCAGGACGAGCAGCACCAGGCCGAATCGTCTGGAGGAATCTCCGTGCACCCGCTCCCAGTAGGCCTGCAGGCGCTGCATCGGAATGGAGGTCACGTTCGAGGACGCCAGGTCTCGTCCATCGGCCTTGGCCACCGGCTCGGGCTGATGACTGCGCGCGAAATGATCGGCCTCTTGCGGTCCCCAACCCTCCGGCTCGGCGTGGAAAACGCTATGAGCCAAAGGAAAAACCGGGTCGCCGGTCATGACCGCGTTCTTGACCCACCACGGGGCCGAAGCGATCAGAACGGTGAGGGCGAAGATTCCAGTGGCCAGCAGCCGGGCGCGCAGTGATCGCCAATTCGCCAACGCAACCAGAATCATGAACGGTACGGCGATGAAGAGGATCGCCGTGTACTTGCAGCCGCAGGCGAAGCCGGCCAGCGTCCCCCCAACGGCTATCCAACGCAATCGTGCATCGTGTCGTAGTCTCGTCGCCCGCAACAGCGCCGCCAGCGACATCATGCCGAACAGCAGCATCGCATTCTCGACGTAGGCGACACCCGATAAATAGGTCAACCAACCGGCGCTCCCGCACACAATCGCAGCCGTTCGGCCCGCTTGGACGGAGTGTTCGCGCCCTAACAACCACGCGGCCGCCACCGTCAGCAGGGCCATCGCGGCGTTGATCAGCTTGCTGCTCATGGCCCCGTCGACCGGATCACCACGAAGCACCATGGCTAGCAGGTAGAGCATCTCCGCATTGGCCGGGAAGTTGGCGTAGACGTTGTGCGGTAGGTAGTCGATTTGGCCGGCGGCCCAATACTCCTTGGGAGTTTGCAGGTGGTACTCGAGGACGTCGTACCCGAAGCCCTCCTCGCTCCAAAGCACTCCCGGCGGCGTGACCGCTACCAGCAGAATGAGGGCCACAAACGGACACAGTAGCATCCACATCCATCGCCCCTTGTCGACGGGGCACGGTATGGGCTTCGCGTGGTCTTCGGATTGATGCAGTCGCAGAAGGTGGACTAGTCCGATCGCGGCGGTCACCGTCAGAATAGCCCACCACAAGCCTCGTCCGAGTAGGCCCATGGTTCCCAGGACCAGCACCAGGATCCCGAGTGCCCCGAGTCCCAGCGATGCCCCCAGAAGAATCCGCCACCTCCAGGGCAAGGGCTCCAACCGGAACACGCGGCTGATGCACGTGCCGCCGAGAGTGGCGGCGACCACAACGACGGCGGCGAACAGACCGTCAGTCAGGAGTACCAGGCTCACCAGTTGCGCCGTCTGTGCCCCTTGAATGCACAGGCACGCCAGCACGCCGGCGACGCATGCGAAGTGCCACGGATGCCGGCGCCACACGGACGCGGGGGTCTGCGGTTCGTTCTGTTTCACCGACCTCGGCATTATCGGAAGCGCCCCATCCGACTGCTCGTAACCTTTCCAGTGCTGCCAGGGGAGTGTCCTACGCCTTGGCTGGCCAAAAGACAAGAAAACATGGGATTGGACGATGACACGCGAGGACATTTACGATATTGAAGCTAGTGCATCGTTACACCTCGAAGGGTGGACGGTAGGTACAGAACCCATCATTCGACGAGTCACAGAACACTAGTGATCGGTATCGGATGATGGAACGAGGTGGCTGGTAGCACGAGAATCTAAACCATGCGCATTGATCGTCAACAGTCCCGAGTGGCCGGGCGTGTACTCACCGTTGCGTTGGGCGCCCTCGTTCTTGGCGGGTGCGGTGTGCTCGCCCAGGAGCGCACCCTGTTCCCCCACGAGGTCGTCGGCCCGGAGGGTCAGCGAATCACCGTTACCCAGATCGAGGCCATTATTGATGACGACGACTTGACGTCGGACCAGCAGGAAACGGCGTTGCGCGAGCTCGGCCTAGAAGACGAGCGGCTCATCGCCATTCTGCTCCGGTAGTTGCACCGGGTTTGCCGGCCAGGGGGCGCCGGGCGCGGTCGTGATTGGCCCGATCTCCTCACCCTCGCCGCTCACGATCTGGAGCCTTCTCAGCCTAGCGCAACCGAGGTATAGTCTCACCGTGCGGGTCGAGGTGTGCGAAGCAGGCATCGGAGGCCTGTCCGCCGAACGGCCACTCGCCCAGAAATGCCCGGCCATCGACAACGCAGTCGGTGGCCCGGTGACGGACTGGGAACGCTCGCACGGGGGACGTGCCGGGTGATGACTACCGATGCGCCGACCTGGATTTGCCCG
>JADFPW010000222.1 GCA_022562105.1 Planctomycetota bacterium | reverse complement strand
GAGCCGTGGTGATCCACGAAGCCCCGCGAGCCTGCGGCGTGGCTGCCGAGTTGATCGCCCGGATCAACGAGACCGCATTTGCCCACCTGGAAGCGCCGATCAAGCGCGTGACCGGGTACGATATTCAGTTCCCCTATTTCCAGGTCGAGCGTTTCTACCGCCCCGACGCCGACACGATTCTCACCGCCGCCATGAAGACCATGCGTTCCTGATCCGGCGCACGATATTCAACTCCCCCGCCCATCCACAGGACGGAATCAGATCGTTCGCCCGTGAAGCGCACGATGCACGCGATCCAACAACGAATCACTAACGACTAATATGACAGCGCTATCTTCGGTCGCAATCGCCCCTGGCGCCGTTGCTAACGCCGGTCGTTACGGAGCCCGATCGGCGATAGCGGCCCGGAATCGATGGTTCTAGCGCTGTCATACTAAAGGCGCTCTGCCCCCAGTCTGCCCGATCCCTCCCTCCTGAAGAGACTCAAACGCAGAATGGTAAAGGCCGATCGTCAACCTAGGCTACCCGGCTCCTCAACAGAACCTTTGGACCTCTACGCATCACCCTACGAACGCACCGGGGCGGGCATCAACAATATCGATGCGGTCTGGCGCTTCCTTTCGGCGCCTCACTTCGCAGTCGACGAGGACCCTTCGCATCCTCTCGGCCGGATAACCATTCCGAATCAACAGATCGCACGCCTTTTGGAAGAACCACTGATACCCCTCGCAATAGACTGAAGGATTGTCGAATCCATTCTTTTTAGAGTACCGGTTTTCGAGATCGCCTCCTCGGCAGATGGATTTCCATTCACAGCTTTGGCATTTCGCCGATAACGACACAGTAGCCTTCTCGATTTCGTCGAAGATGTCGTTCATCAAGAACTCACGCAACGACGAGTCGTGAATAGAGCATCCAGGCGTCCTGCGATACCACGAGAGCGCTGGGGTGTAGGAGTCAGACACGCCGACACTTCCGTCGCTGTGAATGACCACAACTTGTCTCGCCCACTTCTTTCGGGCCGATGCTCCGGGTGAATGCTGATCATGCGATTGACCTAGAGCACCCCCTTCCCGAAGCTGAAACTTCTGAAGCATCTCAGAGACAAAGCGCACATAGATTCCAGGATCATCTTCTGTCATCCATGCTTCAAAGATCTGAAAGAGGGATTCTCCGTACCTACGAGCTGACTCTTCACTGCTAATAAAGGCATCGTCAAGAGTACGGTCAGGCAAGAGAAAGCTCATTCGTCGGACGCCTAGCCCCCGTAGGTATTCATACACCTCGGTGTAGTCGTTCCGGCAATCGAGCACGGAAATAGTGGCCGGCCCGAGATACCCAGCCGATTCATTTGCTCTGCTCACCAGCGTCTTGAGGTTTTTCTCGGTCTTTTCGAACGTCGATCTTCCTTGACGATCCAGGCGATACCTGTCATGCACTGCTCGCCCACCATCAATGCTGACACCTACATGAACGCGGCGCCTACACAGGGTGGATAGCCACTTATCAGTTAGAATTGTGCCGTTGGTCTGAATATTGAAAGACAGGTCGACCAGTTGCTCAAGCCTATCGGTGAACGAGCTGCAGATAGCGTCGAAGTTGTCTGGGTTGAGCATCATAGGCTCGCCACCATGAAAGGAAATAGACAGTTCCTGGATTTGCAGTTCTCGACAACCATCAGCGAGCCAACTGGCGATTTGAGTAGCAGAATCGACGCTCACCACTGGTGGTCGTTGGAGCGCAGTCGTATCTCCCATGTTGAAATAGTAGCAATAAGTACAATTGATATTGCATCGTTCAACGATCTTGAACACCACCTGCAGCCTATCAACGGACAGCTGCCTATCTTTGTCAAAGCCTGACTTCATAATTGCCTGGCTCGCCGCCAACCTCACTCTTGTAACCGTTGATCGTGGTCCCCCAGAACCCTCGGGTATGGGACTTCCCAGGTCGCTGCTAGGAGCGGCCCGACTTTTGAACATTTGTCGACGCGTCCGGATGTCCGCTAATCCTGAGGTGGAGGAGGCCGGCAATGAGCGCTCAAGCGAGCAGGTAAGAGCGAGCTTGTCAAACCCGCCCATAATCTCTCTGTCTGGCGTTCGGCGGATTCTTCACCGGTCCGTTTGCCCCAGTGGTTGCGCCACGTGCTCACCGGATTTCTTAACGGTTGAGCCGTCTCGATGTCCCGACGTCTTCCTCGACCTGCTCGTCGTCAGGATACCTGGCGGGTGGCGGTGTCGGACTTCCCCGTCTGAATACCGGGCCCGGCTGTCTAGCGGGTTCAATCTCCTTGATGGTAGTCACCCGAGCCCTGGGTATGGGATCCGCCGGAGCCCTGCCAGTAGCCGCCATCACTCTGATTGTAGGTCGAAGCGAGGACAATCCCGCCAATACCGGGGCTCAGAAGACCGTCAATGATCGCTCGGCCGATCAGCTTGCGACCCTCTTCGCTAGGTTCCGTCGTTTTCTGGTCTCGTTCCATCATCTCGTCGTTTCCTCCTTCAATAACTGATAGAATATAGGGGCAACAACTTATTTCCGCCCATTCTGCGCGACAAGCCACATCGTTTCGGTCGCAGCTCGCGCACTCTCCGGCTGCCCGCACCAAGCCCTTCGTGGGCACTTTCGTGCCGCCGGACCCTCATCTGACTGTTGCCGGAAAAGAACTCGTCGGCCTTGGGTCTAATCCCGATCATCTCCGTTCCCTGTTAACTAGAACCCGCGCAGGGGCGAACTGTGTCCTGCCGGCCGTGCATGCCTGCATCCGAGTCTTCCCCTCCCAACGCCAAAGCGGCAAGGGCCACGGAAACGCCACGCGCTATCGGGATTCCTTTGGCCGCCATAGCCGAAGCGCTACCCTTTCGAGCATGATCCCGGGGCAGCCAGCAGCTGGTTCCATGCTGGCCCGCCTGACGCGAACATCCGGAAGCTATGGATTACGCTGTCAGATGTCAAGGAAAATCCTTGATGTAGATGGCACTGTAGTTGTTCCGGCAACGGACAGTGTCCGATTTCAGGCCCCAAACATCCGAAACACAGGTCAGCGTCTGCATAGCCCGAGATCCAAGGACGGGACATGTTACTACCGGTGGTCGTGCGACCTGCGTCTGCCGCGTCTTTATCGAGCATGTTGGTGCGGGCATCCGCGAGCGGCTGCCATTCTGACGGGCCGTCCCGGCCCTCTACCACTACTCCGCTGCGAAAGGCCGAATCCTACCGTTGGCGAGAGATTGTTTTTCAGGAGCCCCCAGTGTCTGAAAATAGAGGTGCTTATCTTACCCATTTCATCACGATGGTGTGTTATTTGTGAAGATAGGTAATGAACCAGCGGCAGTTTGTTGGCCCGAGACCGGGGCGCGTCGAGTTCGATGAACCCGCAGTCGTTTCCTTCTAACCGTGGCCTGCTGTCGCCGGGCGAGTGGTGGGATGCTGCGTCGTCGCGGTCTGCCCGATAGCCGCGGCCCCGAGACGACTCAGCAGATGGGGACGGAGCCGCTCAAAATCCGCAGCAATCGAACTACCGGGCAGTTGCGCGCCAATCCGCTCGCCGATCGCCAGGGCGTCGGCGAAACGCTGCTCCCGAACGCATTGGGCGAACTGAGCCCGTAGAGATCGCTGCGCGGCGGCCGTTACCTGATTAAGCTGGTCCTTCAGCCGAGCTACGACTATCGGATCGGTCCCGTTGGGCATTGTGGATAACATTTGCCGGCACGAAACGAGGTCCGCCCGGGCGCAGGCGTTCTCCCAAAGTTGCAGCGGATCTCCTAGGGCTTCATCAGCCCGCGAGTGGCTGTTGCTGATTGCGGAGGATCCGGCCCGGGTTTGAACTTCGGGTGGCTGGGGTGACACTGCGGGCGACGATCGGCTGGCTCGCCGTCTCCACAGTCCAATGCCAAGCCAGAGGAGGATCGTACCACCGAGCACGTACCCAACGAGCGCCGCGTCGATCGATCCAGGGCGACCGCCCGGATGGTCGTGGGCCATCATGCGCTTTGTATCGTTTCGAACACCCGTCGATGCTGTCGGTTCAGCCTGCGTGTCAAGCGGGTCGCTATTGCAGCGTTGGACCAGGCACGCAAGTCCGACGACCGTCAGGAGGCGCCACGAATTGGCCATGCCCAGGTGTTCCTCTCCGGTTCGAGCGGTGAAACGGCCGACATGCGGTCCGGCGAGCGCCGGCCAAGCGATCAACCCAAACACCGGGAAACCAGCACCAATCTATAGACCGCCTCCCCTGATGGCAAGATGCAGAAGCCGGCGTGGAATGAGAAAGGGGCACCGCTATCGAGCCCGTGACGGGTGCCCCCAAGCACCCGCGCCCATTGATCAACATTGATCTGCCAGTGCTGGCGGAGGTCTGCTCTCAAGCGACGGTTTGCACGAGCCGCGAACTTCAACTCGCGCGGAACTCGGAGAAACCGCATGTCGCAGGGCTTCACCTCGGGCCGCCAAGGCTCAGTGCAGCCCGCTGGGACGGACGCTCGATCCGATAGGTAGCGTCCCCCGGATTACGCGCCCATCAGGTCCGGCGCCTTCCTCGTCGGCTCCCAAAGGGCATCGAGGCTCGATTCCAAAAGGAAGTCCCGGTTGTAATGGGCAACGGGATGTGGGCGCGGTACACTTCTAACGCCGGGAAGTGCCGCGATCGCGTAGGTCGCGGGTCATCTCGACCGGCGGAGGTATCAGGATGGTGGACACGATGACTCCAATTCTGGCGGCCAACCCTGACGTGCTGGCTGCTTTTGCCTTGTCGTCCGTTTATGTCGTCTGCCTGATCGTCGGCGGAGGTTTGATTGTCGTCTCGACCGTGTTCGGTGGAGACGCGGATGCCGACGTCGACGTTGAGATCGGCGGGGCGGCGGTCGCGGATGTCGGAGTGGACGTCGATGCCGGCATGGGCGTGGATGTCGATGTGGATGCGGACATCGGTGCAGATGTCGATGTTGGCGGCGACGCCGTCCATGGCGCTCATGTCCACGCACCTAGCGCACTGTCGCTGGCCAGTTGGTTCTCGATTCACTTCGTCGTCTATTTCCTGGCGGTGTTCGGCTTGGTGGGGACGACGATGACGCGACTGTCGTCGGCCGGATCGACGCCCACGTTGCTATGGTCGCTGATTGGCGGGTTGGGAGTCGGCCAGGGCGTGCATCAACTGCTGCGCTACCTGCGTCGCACCAGCGGCAATAGCGCGTCCAACGTGGGCGACTACCTCAACCAACCCGCCCGCGTGACCATCAAGATCGCCCCGCCGCAGAAGGGCGAGGTGTCCGTGTCGGTGCGCGGGCGAACTCGTTTCGTTCCCGCCGTGGCCCGACGCGACGATGACCTCTTCGAGTCAGGCGATCCGGTTGTGGTGGTGGCCTATCGCAACGGCACGGCCGAAGTGGTATCGCGGAAGGAGTATGAGTTTGTCACTGATTCTGAGGCGAAGTAACGGCTAACGAAAGGGAGGTACGGGAAATGAACAGCTTGATTCTTGCACAACCGAGCGGGCTCTCGACGCCGCTGATCATCGGTTTCGGCCTGTTGTTCGCGGCCTTGGCCATCGTGATCCTGGTGGCCAAGCTGATGGTGGTGGGCAATCCGAGCGAGATGCTGGTCATCAGCGGAAAGCGGGCTGACCCGCAGCGGGGATACCGAATCCTGATCGGCGGGCGAACGCTGGTCATCCCCATCATCGAAAAGGTCGCCCGCATCACGCTGCGGAACATGCAGGTGGCGTTGGAGGTCAAAGCCCAATCCGGCGGCGGGAAGATGATCCCCATCACCGTCACCGGGGTGGCCAACGTCAAGGTCAGCTCCGAGCCGGACATCCGGGGAAATGCCATCGAGCGGTTCCTCGGCCAACCGGCTCAGGAGATGCAACGCGTGGCCCGCGAGACGCTCGAAGGGGGCCTGCGCGCCGTGATCGGCAAGATGACTCCCGAGGAGATCGTCGAGGACCGCGACAAGTTCGTCACCACGGTGATGAACGAAGTCACCGACGACTTCCGCAAGCTGGGCATGGTCATCGACAGTGTGAACATTCAGAACGTTCACGATCAGGACAAGTATCTCGAGTCGATCGCCCGCAAAGCGTCGGCCGAGGTTCGATCCAGCGCCCGAAAGTTTGAGGCCCAGCAGCAGTCCGAAGCGGACATCAAAGAGGCCGAAGCGAACGCCGCTGCCCGTCAAGCACAGGCCCAACGCGACGCCGAAGCCAAGACCGCCGAGGCAGCGGGCTTCCAAAAGGCCGAGACCGCACGACTGGGGGCGGAGAAGACCATCGCCGAGGCGAACAACGCCCTGCGAATCCGCAAGGCGGAGCTGGCCCGTGAAGCGGCGATGAAAGAAACGGAAACGCAAAAGGCCGCCGCCCAAGCCGAGGAGGCCCGACTGACCGCCACCCAGGTCAAGCTCGCCGATGCCGAGCGCGACGTGGCCAAAGCCCGAGCTGAGGGTGACGCTGCTTCGATTCTGGAAGAGGGCAAGGCCCGAGCGGCGGCCATCGAGCAGATCGGAAAGGCGATTCAGAACTACCCCGACGCCCTGAAAGTCATGCTCACCGAGATGCTCCCCGGCGTCGTTCAGGAGCTGACCAAGACCATCGCCAACGTCGATCTCGGCAATGTGACGGTGATCGACGGCGGCCAAGGCACCGCCATCACCGGCGCCGCCATGGGTCGAGCGCGGATGCTCTCCGAATCGTTGGCCACACTCGAGTCGATTCTGGGTATTGACCTGCGCAGCCTGACGCAATCCATCGCCGGTGGAATCGTCAAACCAACCAACGGCGACGGTATCCCGAAGGCACCGGGTGGAACGCCGGCTGCAACATAAGGCACAAACCGGAAAGGGTGCCAGGAAGAGTCCTAAGGAGCCCGAAAAACCTTCCTGACACCTTTTCTGACTTCCTTTTCTGACTAGCCATCGCCACCCATAAAGTCCTTTGCTGGCGTACCGGGTGATGACAATACCCGGCCTGTTTCTTAACTCCGTCTATTCGGACCTACTATTATGAGGATAGGAAGTTGTTCGCACCTGGTCGCCCGGTTTCGGAGTGATCCACGATTTCAGTGGCAAATGCTGGTTCTCGCCTGCATGTATCTCGGATACGCTGCGTTATATATGTGCCGCGCCAGCGTCGTGATTTCGGGGCCGGCAATGTTAGATGATCCGGGACTTGGACTCAGCAAGAGCGCTTGGGGAGCCATGCTCGGCTGGGGTACAGCGGGCACCCTGATCGGCAAACTCGCCAACGGTATCTTGGCCGACAGGCTGGGTGGACGCAGAGTCTTTATGCTTTCCCTTGCCTTCTGCATGTTGGCCACGGGCCTGTTCAGCAGCATGTCGAGTCTCCTTTACTTTTCTCTTACCTACTTCCTGGCCTTATTTGCCAAATCCGCAGGTTGGCCGTCGAT
>JADFPW010000221.1 GCA_022562105.1 Planctomycetota bacterium | reverse complement strand
CGTGTTCCACAAGGTGCCGGCGCACCAGCGCAGGATCCTCGGCGACCCGAAGAACCTGCCCCACAAGGCGCTGATCCGGGTCGGGCCCGAGACCCTCGATCTCCGAACGGAGCCCGTCAGGAAGATGGATCACCAGGTCCGGGAAGTTGACAGCGGGCGGAAGTGACGCTCGCATTTAGCTTGGGAGAAGGGTAGAATCATATTGTCGTCCATGGTGACGGCCCAGCCGGTATGGGAGGTGCAATCATGCGTTGCTCATGGGGTCTCTTTTGGATGTCGTCTTTCTTGATCTCCTGGGCAGCGCTCCCGAATCCGTCGATCGCCGATGAGTGCATCGTCCCAATCTACGGCGGCACGGTGACCTTCGGCGGGAGCGGATTTGAATACGTGTGCGGGTTCAGCCTAGCACCGGATGGAGGTAGCGTCGTCACAGGCGATTTCGAGGGAAGTGTCGACTTCGATCCGGGGCCCGGTGAGGATGTCCACGTCTCGAACGGCAACGACGATGCCTATATCAGCTCGCTTGGGGTAGGCGGGGAGCACATCTGGACGCACACATTTGGCGGACCTGAATTCGATACGGTTGACGATGTCGCCATCGACGGGGATGGGAACATTTTCGTGGCTGGAACCTATATGAATACGGTGGACTTCGATCCCACCGATGGGGTGGATGAACACACGTCGAATGGGTTCTTCGACGTGTTCGTAAGCAAGTATCTGTCCGACGGAACGTATGTTTGGACCAGAACGGTCGGCGGAGAGGATTTCGACGATATGCAAGCCGTTGCCGTGGCAGCAGATGGAGGAGTCCTTGCGACAGGGACATTTAGCGACGAGGTGGATTTTGATCCGGGCGGAGGTAAAGATGAACGTTTCTCGCACGGAGGCCTTGACACGTTCCTACTGAAGCTGACGTCGGATGGGGACTACATGTGGACGGTGACCTTCGGCGGGGACGGTACGGATGTCGGCATGAAAGTAAGAGTCAGCCCGGACAGATCGATCGTTCTCGTGGGAGTGTTTAGTAGCGAAGAGGTCGACTTCGATCCATCCGACAAGGAGGACATCCACGTATCGAACGGCGCGGTCGATGCGTTTGTAAGTAAATACTCCGCCGGCGGCGACTATGAGTTGACTCGGACATTGGGCGGCAGCGAGAACGAAGGAGCAAACGGAATGGCGGTCAATAGCGCCGGTGACGTCGTCATGTGCGGTTCGTTCTCCAGTGAATCAGGGGTCGACTTCGATCCCACAGAGGGTGTGGACGAACGACTCTCAAATGGTGAAGCGGATGTGTTCGTTACCGCTTTGGGCGGAGATGGGTCATACCTTTGGACGTGGACTGCTGGTGCCGAGGACGGTGAGTCAGCCTGGGCGATTGCGGCGGACGCGTCCGGGAACATCTTCGTCACAGGGCATTTCGATGGCGATGTGGGCTACGCCGTCGACTTTGACCAGACCGGTAGCGGTGACGTGCATGTCTCCAACGGCGAGCGGGACGTGTTCGTGACCATGCTTGAACCCGATGGATCCTATGGCTGGACGCGCACCTTCGGCGGAATCGACGACGATGACGGGATAGAGATTGCCACGGGTCCGGATGGACAGTTGGTCCTGACGGGTACGTTCACTGGAACCGTCAACTTCGATCCCGACGGCGAGGGCGACGAGCACACCTCCAACGGCAGCCTGGACGTATTCGTGACCACGTTCGAGTGCGCCGACCAGCTCCCCTGCGACGGCGACGCCAACGGCGACGGGTTGGTGGACCCGCTGGATTCCGGCTTCGTGCTGGCCCGCTTCGGCTGCGACGTGGATAGTGGCGATCCCGACTGCGACACGGCCGACATGAACGGCGACGGCCTGGTCGACCCCCTCGACGTCGGCTACGTCCTCGCCCGCTTCGGAACGTGCCCGTAGCCGGACCAGGATTCGCCTCCACTCTCCCTTCCCTCAGCGAACGATTCCTCCACGTCGGCTTCGGCCCTTGCGAATAGGACGCGATCAAGCGAGCGGCACGTTGCAAGGGTATTTGCCCCAGCCGACTCGGCTGGGGCGAGCTGGAGGCACGTTCCATCATCGGTTGTCGGTGCCGTTTTGGCGATGCGCCGTCTTGGCCAGACAGCTGATTTCCTGTACACTGTGGCTGGCAACCGTAGCTGGCGGCTGCCAAGCGTCGAGTAGGGGAAGTCGCTCACCCGGAAAGATCGAGGAGAATCCCGTGACCACCAGTATGGCCGTTTCCTGCAATGTGTCCCTTTCATGTCGTGCTGCCTGTTTGCTGTTCGTTCCCATTATGTTTGGCCTCTCTCCGCGGATGGCGGCGGCTCAAGATCCACCGTTTCAGGCTGAGCTTGTGGGCTCCTGGGACGGGTTCAACGGTTCCTATGCGGATGTCTGGGGCGATGGGGACTACGCCTACATGGGGCAGTTCGGCGGCTCGGGGGTGTTCATCATCGACATCAGCAACCCAAGCAATCCCGTGTTGGCCGCGGAGTACGCGGTTCCCGCGCCCAACAACTCTTCTTCCGCCCAGGACGTAAAGGTCGGCGACGGACTTCTGTTCATCGGCCTGGAAAGCAACAGCGGGCCGGCCAGTGTGCAGATCGTCGACGTGCGCGACCCGCCCAACCCCGTCAGTCTGACGACCATCGACATCTCCGCGGTAGGCGACCCGCACGACGTTTTTTATGATCGCGGATACCTCTACATCGTGGACAGCTCGAGCAACAAGATCGCGGTGGTCGACCTGACCGACTTGGATCCCGACAACCCGCCCGGTTCACCCATCACCCAAACCCGATGGGTGGTCAACAATGTAGGGAGTTCGTTCGTCCACGACATCACCGTCCGCCCGCGTCCTTCCGGTGAAACTTGGCTCTATGCCTGCGCCTGGGGTAGCGGGCTGTTCGTCTACGACGTGACCAATATCGCCGATCAGCCTCCGCAGTTCCTCGCCTCGGTCGGGGGCCTCAACACGCATGCCTGCTGGCCGACCGATGACGGCAAGTTCGTCATCACCGGCGAAGAACGCGAAGGGGGCGGAATGAGCGTCTTCGAGATCGTCGAGGACAAGGGTGGGGTCAGCTTGGTGTTGCGCGACGGCCTCAGTCTGCCCACGGACCAGGCATTCAGCATCCACAACCAATTCTGCGTGGGCAATCGTGTCTACAACAGCTGGTACCAGGCGGGAATGCGGGCCTACGACGTGGATCCGGTCAGCGGGGCACTGACGCTAGCCTCATCCTTTGACACCTTCTCAGGGGGGGTATTCGGGTTCGACGGAGCGTGGGGCATCTATCCACTCCTGGGCAGCAACCGCGTGCTCGTCTCGGATCTTTCCAACGGGTTATTCATCATCGACGACCAGGCGCCGCTGCCCCTGGTATCGATCACCTATCCCGACGGGCTGGTCGATATGATCCACCCGGTCGAGGGTGCAACGCTGCTGGTGAGCATCGCCGCCCAGGCCGCGACGCCGGATCCGGACACCGCGACGCTCTTCGTCGAAACCAGCGACGTCCCGGGCGAGTTCGAGGCCATCTCCATGACTTTCCTCGGCGACGACCTCTTTGACGCCCAGTTCCCCCCGGTGCCCTGCGGCAACCTGGTCTCCTACTACGTGAGCGTCGGCACCCTGGAGGGTGACACGGTGACCGATCCCGCAGACGCACCCGACGAGGTGTTCACCGCCGACGTGGTCAGCTCCGTCGAGGAGGCCTTCTCCGACGACTTCGAGATCGATACCGGGTGGACCGTTCTCGGCAACCCGCTCACCGGGGCCTGGGAGCGGGCCGTCCCTCAGGGCAGCGGCGGAGGGCGCGGAGATCCGCTCACCGATTTCGACGGCTCGGGACAGTGCTTCGTCACCGGGAACGGCTTCGATGAGGACGTGGACGAAGGCCCCGTCGCCCTGATTTCGCCGACCATCGACCTGTCCGCCGCTACTGACTGGGTGCTTCGCTACGCCCGCTGGTTCACCAACGATGACGGCGACGACTTCCTGACCGTGGAGATCTCCAACGACGATGGGGGGAGTTGGGTGGAGGTGGAAACGGTGGGCGGGGAGTTCGGCTGGGTGGATACCAAGTTCGACGTGGCTGACTTCGTCACCCCCACCGACACGGTTGTGCTGCGGTTCAGCACCTGCGATTGCCCGAACGACTCGGTGACCGAGGCGGCCATCGACGCGGTCAGGTTCCAGTTATTGCTCTGCGAAGATCAAGCCGCTTGTGAAGGCGATGCCAACGGAGACGGTACGGTCGATCCGCTCGATTCTGGATTCGTGCTGGCCCGGTTTGGCTGCCCGGTCGGCACGGGTGATCCGGATTGCGACGCCGCTGATCAGAACGGCGACGGGGCCGTCGATCCGCTGGATAGCGGCTTCGTCCTGGCTCGTTTCGGGGACTGCGACGGATAGCCATCGCGGCGTGTGGACCGCTCAATCGTCGTCAGCCGTAACCAAGTGCCTGGCCGAAGCAAGATAGAATCGCATCGCTGCGCCGAAAGCACCCGGGCGAGTCCGAGCGTCGCGCCCCGACATCCTCGATTGCCTGCGTTCGAGAGTTGGCAAACTCCACTTCGTGTGTCACTGCCGGGCGCCTAGCCCGAAGCCCGCTGGGCCCGTCGATGTCGCGGTTTGCGGCGTTGAAGCCCACGGGTAGCCCCTCGTGGGACGCCTTTCTGGGCGATTGGATTAGGCGTGAAGAAATCCTGTCCCGTTGTCAGCTCATTCGGCGCATAATGGCAGTGGAGCAACCGGTCGGGATGGAGCGGGCCTGGATAACTCTAGCGCGATGTCGCGCGTCGCCCACTCCCATCGGTCCGGACCGTGCTCCAGGAGACTCGGCCATGTTGAACCTACTCCGGAAACTGATCGCCCTGCTGATCGTGGTTCCCTGCTTCCTGGTGGAGACGAGCCCCGCGCAGGAAGCCCCCTTAAATGCATATCTTACGGGCCATTGGAATGCGCCCGCCGAGGTCGCGGATATATGGGGCGACGGTGATTATGCATACGTGGGGTACTTCGATGACGCTCGGGTGAGCATCCTGGACATCAGCGAGCCATCGGCACCGACCCTGGTGGCCACCTACTACGTTCCTCCACCCAACGACGGTAGCCGGGCCTTCGACATTAAGGTCGCTGACGGCCTGATGTTCATTGCTTTGGAGTACGTCGGGGTGCATGGCGCCCAAATCGTTGATGTCCGCGACCCTACGAACCCACAGTTCTTGGCCAATATCGCTGTCTTCAACGCCGTGCATAACCTCTTTTATGATAACGGTTATCTTTATCTGGCTCCCGGCAACTTCCTCTTTTCGCCCACACTCAAGATCATCGACTTGACGAACTTCGATCCCGACAACCCACCCCCATCGCCCATTACGACCGTCAAGTGGTCCATCAATGTGGGTTTCGACCTGGTCCATGACATCACGGTCCTCAATGGTCGGGCCTACGTCGCGGCGTTCGACAGTGGCATCCGAGTATATGACGTAAGCAATATCGCCAACCAGCCGCCGCAACTGCTGGCCGGCGCACCCGGCGACAACACTCACTCCGCGTGGGTCACCGACGATGGGAGATTCCTGGCCGTCGGAGAGGAACGCGATGGCGGCGGTGTGCTGCTCTACGAAGTCATCGAAGAGGACGGCGGCGTCCAACTTGCATTGCGCGACTCCTTCTCCCTGCCGGGCGATCTGGCGTTTAGCACTCATAATCAGATCATCGTCGGCGACCGGATTTACAGCTCCTGGTATGAGGCCGGCCTGCAAGTGCTCGAAATCGATCGGACCACACAGACGATGTCGCTGGTGGCCTCCTATGACACGTCTGAACTGGAGGGTCTGGCGTGGGGTGTGTTCCCTTTGCTTGGTCTGGATCGCATTCTGGTAAGCGACAAAGACTACGGCGTCTCTGTGATATCGGTCATTCCGCTGGGATGTCTTACCGGATCCGACTGCAACGCGAACGGCACCGATGACTGCTTCGATATCCTCGTGGGGGATGCCGAAGATTGCAACGGAAATGGAATCCCCGACAACTGCGACCTGGACGACGGCGGAAGTGCGGACTGCAACGCCAACGGTGAACCGGACGAGTGCGATCTCGTCGCCCAGCATGTGGGTGAGTTCGCCTCGCCACTGAGTTTCCCCGCTGGGGCCGGTCCGGTCAAGGTGCTGGCGGTAGACGTAGACGCGGATGGCTCGATGGACCTGGCCGTCACCAACCCCGGCGCCGACACGGTATCGATTCTATTCAACAACGGTTCCGACGAGCTCGACAACTGGGCGGGGCTGTCGGAACCGATCGCCGTGAAAGTCGGGGCATCCCCGGTGGCGCTGACCGCCGGTGATCTGGACGGCGATGGCGACCTGGATCTGGCCACCGCCAACTCCGCATCTTCTGATGTAACCCTACTACTCAACGGGGGAGATGGGAAGTTCACGTCTGTGAAAGGCCCGGCCGTCGGCTCGTCGCCCAGGTCCATCGCGGCCGGCGACTTTGACGGCGATGGTGATCTGGATCTGGCCGTCGCCAATCAGGGCGACAACAGCATTTCAATCCTGTTCAATCTCGGAAACGCTGTGTACGTCTTGTCTGCCGCCGTGGCATCCGGTAGCGGCCCGACGCAGGTCATCGTGGATGACTTCGATTCCGATGGTGATCTCGATCTGGCGGTGGCCAACATCTTCTCCAACGACGTACTGCTCCTGATCAACGATGGATCGGGAACGTTCGCCCCCGGTGATCTGCTTGGAGTTGGCGATGTGCCTGGTTCATTAGCCTCGGGCGATTTGGATGGCGACGGAGATCTCGATCTGGTGACGGCCAACGAGTCCTCCAATGACGTATCGGTGCTCCTCAACCAGGGCGACGGGTCGTTTGCCCAGGCGGTGCAGATCTGGACAAGTCCCAGTCCTCGATCCGTGGTCACCGCCGATCTGGATCAGGATGGAGATCTGGACTTGGCGTTGACCAACTTGGATGTGGGGATGGTGTCCATCCTTTGGAATGACGGCAGCGGGTCATTCCCCACTCGGCTCGAAATCGAGGTTGGGATTGTACCGACGGCCGTGGCGGCGGCCGCTATGGACGATGACGCATTCTTCGATCTCGTGGTGATGGCCGGCGGAGTGGTGAACATCCTACTCAGCGAGGGTTCGGATGCCGCTAGTGACGACTGCAACGCCAATCAAACTCCGGATGAGTGCGACATTCAGAGCGGCGAGTCGCAAGATGATGACGGCGACGGCGTTCCCGATGAATGCGCAACCTGCGATGGCGATGCCAACGGAGACGGTACGGTCGATCCGCTCGATTCTGGATTCGTGCTGGCCCGGTTTGGCTGCCCGGTCGGCACGGGTGATCCGGATTGCGACGCCGCTGATCAGAACGGCGACGGGGCCG
>JADFPW010000007.1 GCA_022562105.1 Planctomycetota bacterium | reverse complement strand
TTCGTTGCGCGGGCGGCAGATGCTGGACATGATTTTCAACGGGTCCGCCACCCGCAAGAGCTCCAGCATAGCCCAGGTGGATCTGACGTTCGACAACACGGACCGGTTGCTTGCGGAAGATCGCGATGAGGTCACCGTCACCCGCCGACTCTATCGATCGGGCGACAGCGAGTACTTGCTCAACCTCGAACCGGTCCGACTCAAGGACATTCGGGAGCTGTTTCTGGGCACCGGCATCGGGAGCCATTCATACTGCGTCATCGAGCAGGGCAAGGTCGATAGTTTATTGCAGGCCAATCCGGCCGAGCGGCGGTTGATCTTCGAGGAGGCCGCCGGGGTCAGCCGGTACAAACTGCGCCGCAAGGAGGCTCAACGCAAACTCGAACGCACCGATCAGAACCTGCTGCGTGTGGCGGACATCTTGCAGGAGGTCGAAAAACGCCTGCGGAGCATCAAGCTCCAGGCAGGAAAGGCCCGCAACTTCCAGGGTTACGATCAACGGCTGCGCGAGCTGCGGTCGAGTTTCGCGCTTTCGGAATACCACCGGTTCACCGAGGCGCTGGGCTCGCTACAGACTCGAATCGATGAGGCCTCCGATGAGAGCGGCGCTCTACGTGCTCAGCTCGGTCGCCACGATGCCGAATCGTCGCAGGCCACCGTCCAACTCGAATCGCTCACCGAGCAGATCAACACCTGCGACAACGACTTCGTGCGACTCCACGCCGAAGTGACCACGCTAGAGGAACGAACCGATGCCGCCCGTCGACGCATCGACGAGCAGGCCGCAGCCGAAGCCGGTGCCGGGCAGCGCCATGCCCAGCAGCACGAACGAACCGAAACGCTGACCGGTGAGCTGCAGGAGGCCGAGGAGCAGATAAGAACGCTGGAAGCCCAGAAGCAAGAGCAGCACACCCTCATCGATCAACTGCAGGCCGAGGATGAAGTGCAGGCCAGGGATCTGATGCGTGCCCAAGCGTCGCTCGAAGACGAGAAGGCGGGCATCGTCGATCTGCTGCGTCAGACGGCTCGTTTGCACAACGAACTCGGCAGCCTGGATGAACACCAAAATGCGCTGAGTTCGCAGAAGGAACGACTCCACCATCGTGACGCGGCCATCACCGAAGAGTTGACCGAATGTGTCACCCTCAAGGCGGCGACCGAGCAACGTCTGGCCGAGATCGACAAGCTGATTGCTGAGGAAACTGCACGGTTGGAGGAGCGCAAGCAGGCCTTTGCCCACATGGAAACGACGCGCGACCGGCTCTCGGTGGAGTTGGCGTCGGCCAAGGAGTTGCGCAGCGGATTGATTTCCCGGAGGGCCCTGCTGACCGATCTGGAACGGAAGATGGAAGGCGTGGGCGAGGCGGTCCGACGTTTGTTGGAAGAGAAGCGCTCGACCGAGAAGCCCAAGAAGTCTCTGGACACCGTTAGCGGCATGGTGGCGGATGTTATCGACGCGGACGTCGTGTACGCCCTGATCGTCGAGGCGGCGATCAAGGAGTTCGATCAGTATCTGGTGGTTGCGGATAGTGAAGCGTTCCTGTCCAGCCCGGAACGGTTCGCGGATTTGCCTGGGCGGTTGACGGCCATTTGCTTGGACCGCCTGCCCCCGGCGATCAACGAGAGGGACTTCTCGCAGGAGCCCGGCTTCGTCGCCCGGGCCACCGACTACGTCACCGTGGCCGACGAATTCGAGCATCTGGCCCGTTGTTTGTTGGGCAAGACCATCGTGGTGGACACCCTCGAGCACGCCCTGGCGTTGTCCGACGACGACGTGGCTGGGTATCGCTTCGTGACCCTTGCCGGTGAGCTGGTGGAGCCCAACGGCTGCATCAGTCTGGGACCGCCGGCGACGCTGGCCGGTCTAATCTCCCGGCGTAGCGAGTTGCGAGACATCGGAGTCCAGCTCGGCGAACTCGAAACCGGCATCGGCACGCTCGAACAGCAGTTGGATCGTACCGCCGCTGAGGTGGTGCATCTCCACGAGATTCAGCAGGAGCTTCGCACGGCCATCTACGAATCGCACACCGCCCGTGTCGAAGTCAACGCCCAATGGCAGAACCTGACCGAACAGGTCCGCCGCTTGACCGACGAGCAACCTCTGATCAAGGGCGAGGCCGACCTGCTGGAGCGCCAACTTGCCGAAGCCGGCCGCCGTGCCGCCGCGTCCAAGGGCTCGATCGAGGAGCTGGACGAGGAAAACACCGACCGCGAAGCGCGTGTCGAGGGCCACAAGGAACAAATCGACCGCTTGGTGGAGTCGCGCACCGACGCCCAACAGGCTCTGACGCAAGCACGAGTAGCCGCCGGCGAACTCAGCGCCCGGCGCGGGGCGGCCCTGCAAACGGCGGAGAATGCCCGTCGCGACCTCCGAGCCACCGAGGAAGCCCGCCAGGTAGCGGCGGATGAAGTCGAGGCCTGCCGATTCCGAATCCGCGAATCAGAGAATCAAATCCTGTCGGCCGGGCAGCGGCTCGCGGAACTCACCCACGAGTCTCGTGCCCTGGAAGCTCAGGGCATGCAGTTGCGGCGGCAGCGGGAGATGCTTCGTCTGGAATCTGAGGATCTCGCCCGGCGCACCCGGACCGATCGGACCCGCCTGGAAGAGGTCGAGGCTCAGCTTGGTGAGCTTCAGCTCGAGTTGGGTGAGCAGCGCGTTCGTCGTGACGAGTTAATCACTCGGGTCAGCGATGAATTGAGCATCGATCTCGGCGAGCATTACGCGAGCTACACGCACGAGGAGCAGGATTGGGAATCGGTCGAGACCGAGATCGCCGAACTTCGCGGCAAGATCGAGCGATTGGGCAATGTCAACCTCGACGCCATCACCGAGCAGGCCGAGCTCGAAGCCCGCCTGGAGTATTTGAGCACCCAGCGCAACGACTTGAACCAGTCACGCCGCCAGCTCGACAAGCTCATCGAGAAACTCAATGCCGAATGCGAGGAGCGATTCATCAAGTCGTTCACCGTGATCCGCAAGAACTTCCAGGAGCTGTTCCGCAAACTGTTCGGCGGAGGCAAGGCCGACGTCTTCTTGGAAGATGAGAACGATGCGTTGGAATCGGGGATCGAGATCGTCGCCCGACCGCCGGGCAAGGAGCTTCAGACGATCACTCTGATGTCCGGCGGCGAGAAGAGCCTGACCGCGATCGCCTTGCTGATGAGCATTTTCCGAGCCCATCCAGCCCCGTTCGCCATTCTCGACGAGGTTGATGCCGCCCTGGACGAAGCCAACAATGAGCGGTTCAACTCCATCATCCGACAGTTTCTCGATCGATCGCAGTTCATCGTGGTCACCCACTCCAAGCGCACCATGGCCATCGCCGATCAGCTCTACGGCATCACCATGCAAGAGCCCGGCGTCTCCGCCCGCGTCAGCGTCCGCTTCGATCAACCCGATTCCGACGCCTCCGCCGTCGCGTAGTCCATTCTTGCCCAGCGAGCCGCGGGCTTTAGCCCGCGCGGTGCTGCGGAATGCTCACAGGATGGAGTCGGTTACACTCGGCCGCTTGGGCTCTTGTCCCCTTGGACCCACGACTCCTCACTCGCACTTACCAAAACGAGCGAGGACGAAACCGGCGTCGAGGGGGTTGACCTCACCGTCGGCGTTTTGGTCGGCCGCGTCGCAGTCGGGGTCGCCGGTGCCCACCGGGCAGCCGAAACGGGCCAGGACGAAGCCGCTGTCCAACGGATCGACCGTGCCGTCAGCGTTGGCGTCGCCGTCGCAGGGAGCTTTGACGATGGGCGTCAGGAGGAAAGCGTGCGTATCGCCGTCGGGGTTCTCTCCCAGGCCAACGATCTGCCCGGCGTCGTTGATGTCGTCGGCTATAGTCAGCTCTTGCCAGGCGCCTCCGGAAACCACGAGGTCGTTCAGGTCGTACATGGTGCCCTCGATCCAAACGACCGCACGTATTCCCCCGGTCTCGCGATCGCCGTAGCCGACGATGCTTCCGGCGTTGTTGATGGCCAGGGGCAAGGCGTACTCGAAATCGCGAGGCACATCCAAGAGGGCCATCTCACCATCCTCCCACAAGAAGGGGCGCCAGGGGGTTCCTGGCATCTCCCGAGACCATCCTACGATTTGCCCGAAGTCGTTTATGCCTTCCGCCTGGCTAAGCGCATCGTCGCCCAAGGTGCCCAAATCGCTCCAAACGCCTTCAGAGTAGAGGAACGCGTGGTGATCGGCAGTGCCTTCGAAGTACATATTTCCGACGACCTGTCCCAGGTTGTTGATTCCGCGACCCCATGTGGTGAAGAACCCATCGGGAGCGCCCAGATCGGTCATGACGCCGTCTTCCCAAATGAAGGCATGCCACGGCGGGTCGCTGTTGCCATTGTCACCTGAGTATCCCGTCACTTGCCCGGCATCGTTGATGTCCAGTGCGAATGTCTGTGTTGCCCCAGGAAGGAGCCCAAGGTCGATCAGTTCACCGCTGTCCCACAGAAATGCACGGCTGTCGGTCGATCCTGTCACTTGTGCCGAATCGTTGATGGCGAAGGCCTTTGCATAGGAAGCGCCTTCCAATGTTCCGAGGTCGATCATCACGCCGTTTTCCCAAAGAAAAGGAGATGATCCACCAAACAAAGGCGAAGACTCTCCCACTACTTGTTCCTGGGAGTTGATGCCGTAGGCGTGGGTGGTTCCAAGTTCGCCAGCCCCTCCAAGGTCGGTGATCTCGTATTGCGGCTGAGCGCCCAAATTGGACGTGATAGCCAAGACGATAATCCCTGCAATCGCAAATGAGACGCGCATCGTTTTCCTCCAAGCCTCACAAGAATGCAACCGCGTCCAAGGCCCGAACACGCCCCACACCGGACGCCCACCCTACCAAGTATCGGCGTCGATCTCGCTCTGGCTGCATAAGTACCCGATCGGGAGCCCACGCCACACCGCCGCGGAAGTGTTGCGTCTAAAGCAACACTTGATCTTGTGTCATCCGCACGCCTCGGCCTGCCACTTCGCCCCACGACGCTCTTAGGCCAGTACATCTTGCGCTGAAAGAAGATGACTCGTCGTATCTGCTCGCCCAGCGCTGCGGTGCATAACGACGGGTGATGCTGCTGCTGTGCGGCCCAGATCGCATCAAACTCGGTCTCGAACATGTCTCGGCGGGTGTGCCGGTGGCGGACACGCTCCCCATCCGATGACCACCGGTGAGTGAAGCGTCCGTCGAGTCCGGCGAAGTATTCGCCCAGTGTTCGGCAGTGGGCGTCGTCGATCGCCTTGGCCAGGTCGCTGATTTCGGCCAACATGCCCTTGGTTTCTTTGGCCCGCGCGCGGTCTGTTTTTCGGTTCGACAGGAATCCCCGGCGCTGATTCAGGTGAATGAGAACCCGCCCGATCTGATACGGCTCGAGCTTCTCATCCAAAGCGCGCCCGCGGAGCGGGTAGGGGTTCTGGGCGAGGAGTTCCTCCAATTCGCCTCGATCGCCGGGCAGAAGGGCGCCCTGTGTCAGGAGATCGCGCAATCGGTGCTTTCGCCGCCTCCGCCGTAGGAGTTGCCGGCGCCCACCTCTCGCATCGCGGCGCGTCTGGGTCTTGGACTTCTCGCCTCCTTGCTGATCCCGGTCAACACCCTCGGGAAAGACCCGAACCCCCGTTGCGACGATCTGAGCGGTGTTTTCGTCAACGAGAGCCCATCCAATGGATGCAGTTCCGACGTCGAGTCCGAGCGTTGTCTCCTGCATCGAAACCTCTCCTGGTTTTTCTTCAAGACCCCCTTGACAAGGTCTGCAATTGGAGAGAGGAGGTCAACAGTGTAACTGACCCCGGCCTGTGAGTCTTTTCGTAACAAGAATAAGAGTTCGCAGGCCACGCTCCACGGAGCGACCGGCCGTCATGCTCAGGCAGGGCGGCCCTTTTTTTGGTCTAAGCGGTAAGAGACAAGGTCGACCCTCAAGGGTGCTTTGACGGGAGGCGCAGTTGCTACGCCCGGCGAAGCGCTTCCGGCGCGCCGGGACTATTGCTTCGACGCAAACCAGCGCCCGCGCCGCATGAACTGCCGGGGCGGGCAGGCCGGTTCAGGGTTGGGGTTCACTCGGCCAGGCGAGTGTCGGCGGAGGACACAGGTTACAAACCTGTGCCACACATGACAGGTTGCAAATCTGTGCCACATGCTCGACGGCGACGGAGCGTCATAGCAATTCGTCGATCAGTCGCTCGGCGGCGACGCGAATCTTGTCCGGGGTTTCGTAGATGCCATCGGCGATCTCGTCGCGTAACCGGGCGATGCGCTCAATGCGAAGATCGTGGGCGTCGGCCAACTCGGCCAACATGGCTGCCCGGTCCGACAGATCCAGTGGGTACGCTTCGCTGGGGAATCGATCTTCCGGCGTCGTGGTGGTGCGGTTGGTGGGCTCTTGGGGCGTGGGTACGAAACGGTACACCACACTCGCGTCAACGGGCTGTATGTTCTTCATCTTTCATTCACTCCTGGCAGGCCGATCAAGAAGTTGATCTCCACCACTTCGGCGGCAGAGATCACCACCACGCGACAACCAGTTGACTATCCGCGGCCGGCGAGGCGCTCCCGGTGGCCCGGGACTAGGGTCAGGGGCGACGTCGCGAGCCCACCTACAGATATCCGGCGCCGCCGACCTCTTGAAGACTCAAAGTCCAGCTTGATTCGGATTAGCCCGACCCATCACGCAGACGGATCGCCCTAGGCCGATAAAAGGCAGCGGACCAGCGTTTCACGCTCGCATTCGTCCGTGAATGGCGGGTGACTTGACGAGACGTCCCACATCAACGATCCGAGGCGATCCTTCGCCTCCCCTATCGCCGATTTTCACGTCCCGTAATCTCCATCGTCCAGGTGGCAGGCGAAACTTGAACCGATCTTGCCCCTCGGCGGCCGGACCCCGCTGCCCATGCAGATACCCACGATGCCGTTGCCCAGAGCCGCCCTGGGCCATTTGGACGTGCCGAGCCGGGGTCGACGAGCGAATTGGCCCACTTAGGGTACGAACCGCACGCGTCCACCGATGGCGAGCGCGGCCCCCACAAGTCAACCCGGACCGCAGCCGATAACCATGGCGACGGATCAGAAACTAAGGTGGGGCACGCCCCGCCGTTGCACGGGAGTGTGTGCATGCGCCGAGCGCTTCATAGTCGATGGTCAATTCCAACGTACGCGGCAATGGTTGTTGTCGTTCTCGCCGGATGTCGTTCGTTGTACGACTCATCTGGTTCCGGTTCCGGTTCGTCGGGCGCTGACTTTGTCGTCACCGGCCGAGCGGCCAGCAGTTTCACCGCCATACAGGTTGATCCGCCGGACGAGGACTCGGCCGGTGCCCAGGTGGTGGTGGCCGGAGACCTTGACGGGGACGGCCTGCTCGATCTGGTCAGTGCGTGGAACCAGTCGCAACCGATCCAGATTCACCTGCAACGCCTTGCGGCCAACGGCAACATTGAATTCGAGACCCTCCCCCTGGGCGGGACGACGCCCATAGCCATCGTCGCGGCGCTGGCCATTACCGACGTCGATCAGGACGGGCGCGCCGACGTGATTGTATTGGTCAAGGATACCGGTCTGATTGCGGTGTGCGATTCCCGGCGGGCGGACTGCGATCCGACCGAGAACGGCGGCGCGGTCGATGGGGCGGTAGAGGGCGGTGTCATCGTGTTCTTCGGACCGGAGGATCCCGGGGGCGAGCCGTGGGAAGCTCTTCAGATGCGTCAGACCTTTTTTGCGGGACGTCCGGAGGGCGATACGCCGGAGGAGGGCGGATACACCGATCTCAAGGTCGGGCTAGTGGATCAGGACGAGTTTCCGGATCTGGTGGTGGCCTTCAATTCAGCGGAGGGCGATCCGCCGCTCAACCGTGTTGACCTGCTGGTCAATCCTGGCCCGGCCGGCGCCCGTGACTCGTCGTCCTGGATTCCGGTAACGCTGTACGAGAACCTTCCGACGGTCAAGTCGCTCGCTCTGACGGACGTTGATGGGGATACCGATTTGGATGTGATCTGCACTTACCCGGATGCAGCGAGCGCCAACATTCGATGGCTACCGAATCCGCTGGTGGAGCTGGGGCCCGAAGCGGTGCCCACGTTCTGGGAGCCGGCCGCGCCGATCGGTCAGGTGGATACCCAGGCGGACGTGATTCGCATCGGGGATGTCGATGGTGACGGGCTCAAGGACGTCGTGGTCCGCTCGTCCGATGGGCGGATCATACAGTGGTTCAAGAGTCCGCAGTTTCCGTCGCTCGACTTTATTCGTACTCCCTGGCAGGTGTTCACCCTGGCTGAGTTTATCGACCGCGAACCCGAGGGCATCGCCCTGGGCGATATCGATGGCGACGGCCGACTCGATGTGGCGGTGGCGGCCGGTGGGGCGGTCCTCTGGCTGTCCGCCCCGGCCGGCAATGTGCAGGAACGCTGGGAAGAGCACCTAATCGTTGACGACGCTGACGAATCCAATCAGACGACGGTGTCCGATCCTTCCGAGAGCGGCGACGCCAACGACAATTCATCCGATGAGGCCCTGACTCAAGAGGCCGTCCAGCGAACCGGCACCCTGATGACCGGGCTGTTGATCGTGGATCTCGACGGCGATGGTGCCAACGACATCGTGGTCACCGTGGATCGACACGTTCTGAGCGGCCTGGCCGACGATGCGCTGGTCTGGCTGCACAACGATCGCGTCATAGCGGACGAAGGCGGCTGAGCGGCTCGCTCCTAGCCCGTACCGTCCGTGGTGGTGATGGAGTGGTCTAGCCGATCAGCGACTACACCCACGGTACGCCGAACCATTACCCTTCCTTTGCTCATCCAGTATGCAACCTAGCGCAGCTAGATAGCGGTACGCCCCTAGCGCCGCCGCGCGACCGGAGAGAAGCAGGTGAACACCTGCCGGGGTCGGCCGTCCGCACGATCTAACGCGACAACTTTGCACGGTTGTGCGAAGAGTCATCGTTGCGAGCGTAGCTGAGCAAGGCGACCGATAGCCCAAGCCCGGCGCCGATCGCCGATAAGCGGAGCCCGCGCTTTCTTGCCTAAGCTTCTGGCCGCCCGACACCCGATAAGTGACTCAACGCTGGGGTTGGTAATCTTGATTACGGGTCGGTCGAGTTTGCGACTGAATCGGACTGAATCAACGGGAAAGGTGGCCGACCTTTCAGGGACCAGTGTTCCATTGGGATCCATAACCACAAGAGAGGCGGCCATCGTTGATTCCTAGACTGGTCGCTTTACTTTTCTCGGGCGCAGCGTGAGGGACGGACTTGGGGAGCGAAATCACGACGTTGGTCCGATCGGTGCATGATGCGCGGTCCAATGTTTGTCGGCGCTTGACTCGGGCCATGGCCGTCATATGCTTCGGTGACATGGCGTCGATGAGGGGTTTCGATGAACTGGCGGTCGGGTAGGGAAAGAGGCACTCCCCAACCCGCAACCTAAGGGATCCGTTTACATCTCTCAAGCCATAGCGCCGCAGAAGGCGAAACATTTCTACGGTGAATTCGGTTTTGGGCGAAAGTCGCGTGCTGGCCTGGTTGTCTAAAGGAGAATTGGTGGATGAATCGAACTCGATGTCACATTGGATTGGCCCTCGCTGGACTCGCTCTGTTCGGGATGTGTAGCTCCACTTGGGCGGACTGCGGCGAGGGCAACGGCGATTGCTGCGCCGAGGGCGGCAACGGCACGCCGGGTTGCGATGACGAGGCCTGCTGCGAAGCCATTTGTGCAGCCGACCCGTTCTGTTGCGACACGTCGTGGGACGGCATCTGTGCCGACTCGGCCCAGAAGAGCTGCGAGGTTTGCCAAGGTGGCGGTGATGAAGGTGTGATTATTGAGTGTTTTGGCGAGAACGAACTGTGCGATGACGCATTCGTCATCAACCCCGGCGATACAGCCAGCGGTAACTCATGCGAGGGTGCAGGGTGCAACGACGGCAGCGCCTCCTGCGGTTCTTCCGACGGCGCCGACGTCTGGTACACGTACACCGCGAGTTGCGATGATGGAGTTGTTTCGGCGAGTACCTGCCAGGACTTCAAGGACTACGACACGGTGCTGAGCGTACACTCGGGCTGCCCGGGTGATGTCGGCAACGAGATCGTCTGCAACGACGACGACTGCGATACGACCGATTTCCAGTCCACCGTGACCTGGAACGTTACCAGCGGAACCACGTATCTGATTCGCGTGGCGGGCTTCGGAGGTGGATGTGGTGACTTCGACCTGACGCTGACTGAGGATTGCCCACCAGATTGTGATCCTCCGTGCGACGACGGCGATCAGTGCACCGACGACATATGCCTCGGCGACAACGTGTGCGAGTTCGTGGACAACGGCGAGTGCTGCGAGGATTGTGGCACGTGCGCCGGTGACGTCAACTGCGACGGCATGGTCGATCCGCTGGACTCGGGTGCGGTTCTGGCTCGGTTCGGTCTGGATCCGTGCAACGAGGAGAATTGCAAGTACGACGTCAACTGCGACGGTGCAATCGATCCGCTGGACAGCGGTTTCGTCCTGGCTCGGTTCGGCCTGTGCGATGAGCCGGATGTTTGCAAGTTTGAGGACTCCTGCCCGGTGGAGGAAGTGTTCAACGACAACTGCGAGGACGCTCCGGTGGATTCGCTGAGCATCGGCCAGACGCTCACCTACAACGGTACCCTCACCGATGCCACCGCAACCTGCGCCGCCCTCGGTAGCCTGGGTGAGACGTGGCACGCGTTCGATCTGACCGAGACGGCCACCGTGACCGGGAGCCATTGCGGTACGGATCCGGTGTTCGGGAATGCGTTTATCGTGCTGGATCCCGAGTGCCCGTGCTCCGGCGCGTTCGTCTTCGCGTCCAGCTTCGATCAGTTCACGTGCGACGACGGCAACTGGGCCATCCATTACGCCGGTCTGCCGGCCGGTGACTACTGGTCTCCGGTGATTCTGGATCCGGGCTTCGGCAACGACGGCCCGTATGTTTGGAACATCAGTGCGAAATAGGTGCTGGTGTGCCTTCCGTGGTGTAGTGTGTGAACGTGATCCGGCGCGAAGTGCCTGCTGAAGCAGGCGAGTCCGAAGCCGAGATCAACGGAATCTTTGGAGGCGTTCATGCCCACTCGTCCCGGCTCGCCGGGGCGAGTGGGCCTTGTTTTCAGGTGAGGGGGAATTCGTGTCACCTTGGGTGGGGCAGGTCGCCCAGGTGCGCGGGTCGTCTTTCACGGATCGCTTCCGTCTGGACATCCATCAGCATATCAAGCATAGTAGTACACTCAGGGAATCGGGAATCGGAATAGGTATCACCTTTCAGGAGTATCACGGTGATGGGCATGCGCCAGACCGACGGGAAAGTCGGTCCCACACTATGATGAATCGAATGGCTATCTGCTCGTTGGTTGCAGCGGTCGGTTGTGCCAGAACCGATGCCGACCCACCAGCCCATCCGGTTCACGCGACGACATTCTACCAGGCACCGAAACCGCTACGCCCGGACGCCGTCACCGAAGACTGGCCCGTGTTTCTCGGTGCTCGCCACAACGCCGTGTCGGGCGAAACGAAGCTGCTCACCACCTGGCCTACCGCTGGACCGAGCGTGGTATGGGAACGCGAGACAGGTAGCGGGTATGCCGCACCGGTCGTGGCCGGCGATCGATTGGTGTTCTTCCATCGACTCGGCGACGAGGAGATCATCGAGTGTATGCACCCGGAAACCGGCAATCTCTACTGGTCCCACCGCTATTTGTGCGATTACAAAGATCGCTACGATTTCAACAACGGACCCAGATGCAGCCCGGTGATATCCGACGGTCGAGTGTTCACCTATGGGGTGCAGGGTGTGTTGCACAGTCTCGATCTGGCGACCGGGAAGGTGATCTGGCAGCGCAAGATCAACGACGAGTACCAGGTGAAGCAGAACTTCTTCGGTGTGGCCTCGACGCCCTTGGTCGAGGGGGAGTTGTTGATCGTACAGGTCGGCGCCCCGGGCGGGCCTGAAGTCATCGGCCTGGACCGGGGCACAGGCAAGACCGTCTGGACCGCGGGCGGCGCATGGTCGGCCGGGTACGCCTCGCCCGTGCCGGCGGTGATCCAGGGGCGCCGTCGGGTGTTGATGTTCAACGGCGGCGAGAGTAGGCCGACCAACGGGGGCTTGCTGTCCATCGATCCCGCGACTGGGTCGATGGACTTTAGATTCCCATTTCGCGGTAAGCGATTTGAATCGGTCAACGCATCCAACCCGGTGTGGGCCGACAACCGAGTGTTCATCAGCTCGTGCTACCGGACCGGTGGGACCATGCTCAACATCACGCCGGAGCTAACCGCCGAGGTCGCCTGGAAGACGGACGAGCTCGGCGCCCACTGGGCCATGCCGATCATCCACGACGGCTACCTATACGGCGTGGACGGCTACCTGCGGAACCAAATCTCGTTGGTGTGTCTCGAGGTCGCGACCGGCAAGTTGATGTGGCGCACGCTGCCTACCTGGAACGAAACCGTTGAGCGCAACGGTCAACCTGTCGATATGCCGTTCGATACCGGCCGGTGCTGGTTGATCTTTGTCGACCGGCGCGTGCTTTGCCTGGGCGAGGACGGACACTTGCTGTGGCTTGATCTGACGCCCCAGGGATGCACGGTGTTGCAACGGACGTGGTTGTTCAATGCCCGAGAGACTTGGTCGCCGCCGGTGATTGCCCGCGGCCTGCTCTACGTGTGTCAAAACACACCCAGCGCCGACGGAAAAGCCGCGCGGCTATTGTGCTACGACCTCCGCCAAGGGCAATAGCGGGTGCCGCTCCGCCGGCACTGTGGGACCGACTTTCCAGTCGCTCAGTCGCTAAAGACCGACTGGAAAGTCGGTCACACATCCAAGAATGTCGATATGGTCCCGTGGCTGGTTTGACCCGTGGCCGTCCAGCGGGGATAACTGTGTTTCATGTCTGTGCGTTTCATTCTAGGTCGGGCGGGGACAGGCAAGACGCATCATTGCCTCGGAGAAATCCGCGCCCGGCTGGCCGAGGAGCCGGCTGAAGGACACTCGCTCGTCCTCCTGGTCCCCGAGCAGGCCAGCCTGCAGATGGAACGGGCCATCCTCGCCGAGCCCGGGCCGACGGCGTCTCATCGGGCCGAGGTGGTCAGCTTCCGTCGCCTGGCGTACCGGGTGCTGGCGGAGGTTGGTGATTCCGGATCGCCGCCGAAGCGTGCCCTAACCGACCTCGGTCGGGCGATGGCGCTCGAACATTTGCTGACCACCCTGACGGCGGATCTTCGCTACTTTCGTCACACACGGCGCCGGGCAGGTTTCGTTCGGAAACTGTCCGCCACGGTTGCGGAGTTGATCGGCGAGGCCATCCACCCGGGCGACATTCTCCGAGCCTCGAACGATTCGGACCAGACGAATGACAACCCCCTGGTCGCCCGCAAGCTGTGGGATCTGGGTACGATCTACCAAGGCTATCTCGACTATCTGGGCACCACGAAGCTGGATCCGTCGCAGTACCTCGAGCTGGCCCGCGAACGGTTGGCATCCTGGCCTCCACTGCAGGGTGCCCATTTATGGATGGACGGATTCGCCTGGCTGAGTCGCCAGGAGCAGTTGACGGTCGTCGCCCTCGCCGGGGTGGTCGCTCACCTGGACATTACGGTGATGATCGATCCCGCCCGAGCCGCGCCCGGTGCCACTGGTGGCTTGCCCACCAGTGCCAGGGTAGCGGGTGCCACTGGTCCCGGCGCGCCGGGATCCGCCAGTGCCTGTCCATCCCCGCCCCATCCGTCGTCCGAACTGTTCTCCATGACGGAGCAGTTGTACGCCGACCTTCACCGAAGTCTGTCGGAAGCGGGGGTAGCCGTCGAGCCGCCCGTCCTGCTGCCGACAGGAGACGTGCCGCCGCGTTTTGCGGATACTGCGCCGCTTGTCCAACTTGAGCGAACCCTGTTTCAACCCGAACCCGGCGACCATCCGGTGTCACCGGACCACACGGTCGAGGTCGTGGAGTTGCCCGATCGACGTGTGGAAGTCGAGTACGCCGTAGCTACCATCTGTCGTTGGGTGCGTCCCGGCGCCCCGGGAGGAAAGCCGATGCGCTATCGAGAGATGGCCATCATCGCCGCCGACCTGGAGCCCTATCACGACCTGTTGGCCGCTGCCCTGTCCGACCGGGACATCCCCTTCTTCATCGATCGCCGACGACCCATGACCCATCATCCGCTCGTCGAGCTGCTGAGTGGACTGATCGAACTCCGTATGACCGACTTCTCCGTCGAGTCCGTGCGTCTGATCCTCAAGACCGGGTTGTTGGGGTTGGCCGATTCTACGGGGGACGCGTTGGAGAACTACTTGCTGGCTACCGGGCTACACGGCGCCGCCGCATGGCGCGATTCGGATTGGCCGGCGGTGGCAACCAACGGCCGGAGCGGCGAGTCCCCCTCTGAATCCGCATGGGCCCAGCAGGAAATGGCCAACGTTCTCCGGGAACGCGCCGCCTTCCTCGATTGCGTGGGTCCGTTTTGCGACGCAGGAGCGCCGACCGAGTCGGTGAGTGGCTCGATATGGGCGGATCGGCTGGCTGAGGCGTTCGACTATTTGGATGTGGGTGACACGCTCGAGGCCTGGGCTCGGTCGGCCGCAGACGATGGCGATCTGGATCAGGCGGAGCTGCACCGTCAGGTGTGGCGCGACGTTACCGCATTCCTGAAAGATCTGGGAACGACGTTTGAGGATCAACCACTGAGTGTGCGAGAGTTGAGCGCCATCGTGGATGCCGGTCTGTCTCAGCTCACCCTGGGCCTTGCACCTCCGATGCTCGATCAGGTTCTTGTCGGCTCGATCGACCGCAGCCGACATCCCGACCTCCGGGCCACCATCGTCCTGGGTTTCTCCGAAGGAATGTTCCCCGCCGAGCATGCGGAGAATGCCGTCCTGAACGATGAGGACCGCAATGCCCTGGCCGCGGCGGGCAGCAAACGGATCTCCAGACCGCGGACCCAGAAGATTCTCGATGATCGTTTGCTTTTCTATGTCGCTGTTACCCGGGCGTCCGAGCGTGTGGTGATTACCTATCCCGCCGCTACGGATGAGGGCAAGTCGCTGGCGGTTTCTCCCTATCTGTCAGATTTGCTTGCGGCGTGTCCCGGCCTGGAGGTTCAGCGGATCGAGGATCCTCAGTGGAGTCGTGACACCTGGGGTTTGCTGAGTTCGCGTGACGTGTCCGGCCTGCTGACCGCGGAGCTGAACCTGCGTCCGCCGTTGACTGAGGACAGCAGACCGGAGCGTGCCCTGTGGAATCGTCTCTACGATTCTACGAGGGTGGACGATGATTTGCGGGGGCGGATGAAACGCTCGCTATCGGCCCTGACATTCTCCAACGCCGCAACCGTCCGCCCGGACAACATCAAAAGGCTGACTGGGGATCCATTGTGCGGCAGCGTGTCCAGCCTGGAGACCCAGGCCGCCTGTCCGTTCAAGCATTTTGCTCAATACAGCCTGCGTCTTCGAGAGCGGAAGCTGGCTGAGCTCGAAGCGGTGGACATCGGACGGGTTCATCACGCCATGTTGGAGGATTTCATCGTCACCCTGATATCGGACGGTCGCTGCCTGGGCGACTTGCTCGATGGCGCGGTCATGGATCGCCTCTCCGAGAGCTGTCAACGGGTGGCCACGCGCCCCGCCTCTGGAGCGGCCCTATCGACCGCCCGGGAAGCATACATACTACGAAGGAGTCGCGCGGAGCTGGCCCGAGTGGTACAGATTCAGAGGCGTATCGCGGCGGCCGGCGGATTCAGACCGCGAGCCACTGAGGTCAAGTTCGGATTCTCCGAGGATGGGAGCCTGCCGGCGGTGGTCATCACCACGCCCAAGGGGCGGCGGGTACAGCTCCGAGGATTCATCGATCGAGTCGATCTCGCCGAGGTGGCCGATGAGATGTTGGGTGTGGTGATTGATTACAAGAGTCGCAGGGATCCCAAGCTGGATCTGTCCGAAGTCTACTACGGTCTGTCGTTGCAATTGCTGGGCTACTTGCTGGCCCTGGCCGACGGCGGTCAAACGTTGGCCGGCCGACCGGTCAAACCGGTGGGTGCGTTCTACATATCGTTGAAAGAGAAGTATGATCTGGTCGCCCATCCGGCGAAACATCCCGATGAGCCGTCGGTCAAACAGACTGCCTATCGACCGCGGGGTGTGTTGGACGTCGATCGTGCCGAGGCTCTGGATGGTGAGTGGTCGGGTCGCGGCCCATCAGCCGTTTATGCTATTCACAAGACCAAGGAAGATAAACTGGGGTATGTCGAATCTAGTGACGCGGTGACGGCCAGCGATTACGCCGCCATGCTCGATCACACGCGACACAAGCTGGGCGAATTGGCGGACGGCATCATGGACGGGGAGGTGGCCGTGAAACCCTATCGGTTGGGTGAAGCGTCGCCATGCACCTGGTGTTCGTTCGGGGCGGTATGCCGATTCGAGTTTGGTGAATCGGATATGCGCTTTCTGGAGTCGCTGAAGCGATCGGAAGTATTGGAAGCACTGCGTGGAGATCGAGGTTGAGCACGCGGGGCGGGGAGCGTGCTGAGAAACAATAAATAATGACCACGTTCTCTCTGACAGACGATCAACGCAGCGCGGTGGAGGCGATCGACCGCAGCGTGCTGGTGGCCGCCGGCGCCGGTTCGGGCAAGACGGCCGTCTTGGCTCGACGCTGCGTCCAGCTCATCTGCGACGCCCCGCCATCATCGCGATGCAACGCCGACGAACTGCTGGTGCTGACGTTCACCGAGGCGGCCGCGTCGGAGATGCGCGAACGGATCATCGCCGCCTTGCGCGACCGGGCGGGCGAGGGCCCGGCTGATCCTCGGATCGGGCGGCAGATGCGGCTGGTTCACACCGCCCAGATTTCCACGCTGCATGCTTTCTGTCTGTGGATGATTCGTCGTTGGTTTGAGCAGGCAGGCATCGATCCGATGGCTCCGGTGATGAACGAGGATGAGGCTCGGCTGCTGCGGGTCGAGACGCTCGACGCCCTGCTGGAGGAGCGGTACGCCTCCGACGCCACCGTCGGCCACGAGTTTCGCGAGCTCGTCGAGGTGTACGGCCTGGGCCGCGACCGTGACATCGCCAAGTTGATCCTCGACCTCGACGGTTTCCTGAGCAGTCTGCCCGATCCGTCACGATGGCTGGACGATACCCGGCGACGGATCAGCGATGGGGCTGACGAGTGGATCGACCAACATATCGGCGGTCTGAGTCGGGAATTAGAGCGCCTTGGATCGTACGGCGAACGGGTGGCCGGCCACATCGATCGGCATCTGGCCGCCGGGGCGTACTACGGGCAACTGTCGCGCGAACTGGTGGGCAGGGTCGCGCAGTGGCAGCAGCAACTGACGGCCAGCGATGACCCTCGGGCGGCGTTCGCGCTGGTACGCGCCGAGATCAACGACTTCAATTTGAAGGCGAACCGGGGGCCTCGACTGAGCAAGGATGCATCACAGAATCAACGGAAGCAGCGCGATCAGGCTAAGGATCTATTCAAGCGGGTTCGCGATGATCTGTTCAGGGGGCGCATCCAGGATCACTACGGGCACTTCGATGCCGACGAGCTTCGGGACGGGCTGAGACGAGTAAGCCCGTACGTCGAGGCGCTCACCAATGTCGCGGAGGCGTTTCGGGAGCGCTATCGTCGGGCCAAGGAATCGCTCCCCGGCGGAGGAGCGTTGGATTTTTCAGACCTGGAACGGCGGGCGTACGAACTGCTGACCCTGGGCGACGATTCAGCAGCCATTCGACAGGAGCTGCAACGCCGGTTCGCCCATGTATTGGTGGATGAGTTCCAGGACATCAACCCGCTGCAGGAAGCCATCCTCCGGGCGGTCAGTCGCGAAGACGACGCCGATCGGCCGGACAACTTGTTCGTCGTCGGCGATGTCAAACAGAGCATTTACCGTTTCCGGCTGGCCGAGCCGCAGTTGTTTCTGGATCGTGAGCAGCGATTCGATGCGCCGGACGTGGACGCGGGCTCCGGGTCGGGGTCGGTGATTCGATTGCAGAGGAACTTCCGAAGCGATCCGGCGCTGTTGGATGGGATCAACGCCTGTTTCGAGCGATTGATGCGATCCGATTTTGGCGGAATTGCCTATGACCAGCGGGCTGGCTTACAGGCCGGGCGCGCCGGTACGTATCGCTTCACCCCGCCCATCGAGGTACATCTTCTCGAACAACGACCGGATTCTCGATCAAGCCAGCCGGGCGACAGCGATGAACCCGCAGATGAACTGCCGGGTGGCGATCGCCTTGCGGACCCGACGGACCCGTGGCAGTGGCGACCCATCGAACGCGAGGCTTTTCTAATCGGTCAGGAAATTCAACGCATCATCGCCGGCTCCTCCGCCGGCGATCGCTCGGACCTCAGTGCGTTCGATTACTCCGACATCGTGATCCTCATGCGATCGGTGAAGCATTCTGCCGGCCCCATGGCGGGCATGTTGCGGCGGATGGGCATTCCCACCTGGACCGCAGCCGGCACCGGCCTGCTGGCGACGCCGGAGATCAGGGACATACGTTCGCTGCTAGAGATTCTGGACAATCCTCAGCAGGACATTCCACTGGCTGCCGTGTTGCGGTCGGGCGTTCTGTACGAGCGATTCGACGAGGATGACCTGGTCGAGATGCGGGTGATCGACCGGGACCGGCCGTTTCATGCCGCCGTTCGTCAGTATGCAAGCGTCGGCCAGGATGCTGGTCTGCGAGAGCGACTGGGTGGGTGGTATCGGCGCCTGCATCGCTATCGCCGTGAAATCCGTCGGCGACCGCTGCCCGAGGTGCTGTGGCAGATCTATCGGGAGACCGGGTACCTGGACTACGTCGGCGGCCTGACCAACGGGCGAGGACGACGGGCCAATCTGATCGAGCTGCATAACCGGGCCCGTCAGTTTTCTACGTTGCATCGACAGGGACTGCACCGCTTTCTGCGTTTCCTGGAGTCGTTGGAAGCCGACGGCGGCGACCTCGCATCGGCGGCGACGGCCGGTGAGGGCGAGAACGTGGTCCGGGTGATGACCATTCACGGTGCCAAGGGGCTGGAGTTTCCGGTGGTCTTCGTGGCGGGGTTGGCCCGGTCGTTCAACATGAAAGATTCTCGCAGGCGCATGATCTTCGAACGCGGCCTGGGTCTGGGATTCCGGGTGGTGGATCGCGAGCGAATGATCGAGTACCCGTCCGTCGCCCACATGCAGGTGGCCTCGAAGATCGAAAACCTGACCCGGGCTGAGGAACTGCGCATGCTCTACGTAGCCATGACGCGTGCAGAGGAAAAGTTGTACCTCGTGGGATCGACGCCCCTCAAACGCGTCGAGCAGCACCGGGCCGAGTGGCGCGGGGCCGACGAAATCGACGCCCTGACCCTGGAAACCGCCCAGAGTCAGTTGGGCTGGCTGGTGCCGGCGTTGGCTTCGCTGTCCTCCGCTCAGGTGTGGTGGTCATCGGCGGCGGATTCGACCAGCCCCGGCGTGCCGATTGAGATTCGACAGCACACCGCCGAACAGATTGCCGATTGGCCTACGGAGTCCGTGCTCGCCGGCCCGTCCGGCTCGTCCGATGCCGCCCAAAAGCGCTTGCGTCAAGCGGTCACGAAGCTCGACCCCCTACCCGCCGACGAGCCGTTGGCCGACGAAGGCGGGCAGGTCGAATCCATCCTCGATCGAATGGAGTTCGTGTATCCGAACCTGCCGGCCGCCTCGGTGGGGGCGGTGATGGCCGCCAGCGAAGCTAAGCGACGCGACGACCCAGCGGACGATATCGAGCATCAACATCGTCCCCAGCCGTGGGACTCGCCGACGAGCGGCGCTACGGCGAGTAGCGCGGTTCGCGGTGACGCCGACGCCGGACGGCGCCGCGGCACGGCCACGCACACCGTGCTCGAACATCTCGACTTCAGCGCCGCCGGAGATGGGGCTGCGGTCGCCGAGCAGGTCGAGCGCTTGGTACGTGACGGTTTGCTGGCGGCCGACGATGCGGAACTGGTGGACGTCGAGTCCATCGCCTGGTTCGTTCAACAGCCGTTGGGCGAACGAATCCGCCACGCGGGCTCGCGATACCGTCGTGAGTTCATGTTCATCGCATCCGAGCCGGCTGAGACGTTCGACCCGGCGTTGGCTGCGTTTCCCGATGAGCGCGTACTTGTCCGCGGCGTGGTGGACGGATTGATCATCGGGGATCGGGTGGAGATCATCGATTTCAAGACGGATCGGGTCGATAGTGCGGGCGTGGCGGACCGGGCCGCCGTCTACGCCTCGCAGGTCAGGCTCTACGCCCGGGCGATGGAGCGCATTTGGCGCCGTCCAGCCCCGGCGGATGCATGCTCGTTGGTTTTTCTCGACCCGCGGGTGGTGGTCACGCCTGCCTATTGATCGGCCGACGTGGGATTCGATGATGCGGTCAGCGAATCCAGCGCATGCGGCCGACGTTGGGTATGAGACCGATGTTGCCCAACCCCGGAATCAGGTCGGTGCGCAGCCCGTTGGGCCAATAGACGAAGAACGCCCGTCCGATCAGTTGGTCTTGGGGAACCGTTCCCAACTGGTAGGCCTCGCCGCGTGAATCCAAGTGTTTTCCGACCTTGGACCAATAGCGTGAATCCTGACTGGCTGGGCTGTTGTCGCCCAGCATGAAATGCTCGCCCGGCCGCAGAAGAATGGGATTGCCGGCGGTTCCCCATCCCCTTCCCGCCGGGCCGATGGTCCCGGTCAGTTGAGCGGGCGTATAGTACACGTCGCGCTCGACGGCGAGATGCCGAAGCTCCAATTCCATACCGGCGGCGGAGATCCGCGGCGGGTCGGTCTCCCGGTTGGTCTTGGCTCGTCGAAGCTCGACCAGATTGTATGGGTACTGCTCGTCGGTGGTGGCCAGCACCTCCACGCCGTCCACGGTCAGTGAAACTCGGTGATCCACGTTGCGGAAGTCCACCTCGATAAATTGGTCTGCAACCAGCGGCCCCAAATGGGTCTCGGCGAGCAGCGAAATCGAGCCGGCGGACCCGATCTCCCTGACGAACAACTGCATCGTGCCGTCCGAGGCTATCCGGGCTGAAAACGTCTTGTCCCTCTTGCTCAGCTCGAACGTGATGTGCCCCTCGCCGGCGCGTGGCATCATCACGCAGTGCAGGCGCAGATCGCCCACCACGTGAGACCCCGTCACTCGGTTGTTTGCGTTGTAGCCGTAGCGATCCAGGATGCGCTTGCCGACCAGCTTGATAGACTGCGCTTCCTCACCCGTCGGCTGAAAGCGGACCTGACGGCTCGACGTGTCCCATCCGTTTTCCCCATCGCCGACAGGTTGCCATCGCGGTTGGTTGGCGTCCAGATCTTGTGGCGGGTAGTCGTGGTGATAGACCACGGACCACAGAGACTCTTGGGCGTCCGGCGCCTTTCGCACGATGCGCAAGTGGCGACTCAGCGACTCCATCATGGCCGGGTGAGTCTGCATGAGCTGTCTGTCCAGGATCCGTAGCTCGCCTGGGTTGTTTTCCGATCTACGCAGCCACTTGGCCCGGATACGCAGGTGGAGCCAGTCGAGAATCTCCTGTGGTAGATTGTCCGTCGGCGCCGTGTACACGTCACCGTCGACGATTTCCAACACCTCCCCCGGCAGACCGACCAGTCGTTTGATGTAGTTTTCCGTGCCGTTGAGGGGGTTCTTGAATACGGTGACGTCCCACCGCTGGGGGCGGAGAAAGTCCAGGCCCAGATCGAGAGGCCATTTCAGCACCAGGATGCGATCCCCCGCTTCGGCGTTGTGGCGATCGTTGGTGATGGTGAGCTGACGGTTCGCGTGGTTGCAGTTGGGGCATACCGCCTTGCTCGGACCCGACTGGTTGCGGCTGACATCAGCCAGACCGTAGGAAAACTCCCATTCGCAGTCCTCGCACACTACGGTCCCGTGCTGGCCGTAAAGTGTGGCCGCCATCGACCCGGTCGGAATAATGAAGGCCTCGATGACGAACGCTCGGAACACGAACGCCAGAATGAACGCCACGATGATTGAATCGGTGGTCTCACGAACGCTTTCGCGATGGGGTAGCGGAGATGCGGGTTCGACGCGAGGAGCCACGCGATCAGTGGATCGCGATCGGCCTCCACCCCCACTTGTTCCCGTGTGCGATCTGGGCAAAGTCAATCTCCCCGTAAGGGATTCTCAGTCGGAGGAGCCGTGGAATCAGCCGACCACTGCTGGAGCATGACGGCGACTGTTTCCATCGGCAGCCCGACCACGTTGCTGAAACTTCCCTCGATGCGTTCGATGAAGACGTCGCCTTGGTCCTGGATTCCATAGGCCCCGGCCTTACCTGCCCAGGCACCGGAGGCGAGGTAGGAGTCCAATACGTCGCCCACCATCGGCCTCATCGTCACCCAGGTGCAATCGTGAGCAATCAATCGCCGCGTGCCATCGGCTGACAGCAGGCTCACACCGGTGATGACCTGATGTCGCGTGCCCGACAGCGTGGTTAGGATTCGCCGTGCGTCATGCTCGTCCGCCGCCTTGCCAAAGACGGCGTCGTCCAGGGCAACGATCGTGTCGGCCGCGAGGATGACGCCTGTTTCAACGAGGCCTATCGCGCTGCGAGCCTTGAAGTAGCTCAGCGCCTCGGCCTGCTGAATCGGCGGTACGGACGGGCTCAGGCGTTCGGGCTCGTCAATCGGAGGGACGATCACGTCGAAATCGTAGCCCGCGGCGCGCAGCAGATCCGCACGCCGAGGACTGGCCGACGCCAGGGTCAATTTCCAGGATGTCAATGTTTCGACGACCATGGGAACCATAGACTCTATCGCCACGCGCTTCGCCTGTCGAATATGCATATGCGATCAGCGGCCGCAAGGTTCACTGGGTCGGGGTCGAGGCTACATCTTCCGACCAACCGGCGAACTGAGCCCAGAGCCCGGCCCCTGTTCCTGGGGCGCCGGTATGTCGCGCTGGAGTTGAAATCAGCAGTCCGCAGTCGTGGGTAACTGCCGGCCACGCTACTGGGTACAATAGCAACTCGATGAACGACCAGGCTCCGATCAAACCGGTGATGGAACAGATCCGGACGTTTCCCAAGGTTCCGGGCGTATACCTGATGAAGGACGAGGCCGGACGGGTGCTCTACGTGGGCAAGGCCAAGGATCTGCGCAGCCGGGTCAGTAGCTATTTCCAGCCCTCGGCCGACCTGCTCAACACGCGCGGTCCGGAGATTGCCCGCATGGTCACCCAGGTCGTGGAGATCGATTTCCTGGAGTGCGAGACGGAGATCGATGCCCTGCTGCGCGAGAGCCGCCTGATCAAGGACATTCAACCGCCCTTCAACGCTCAACTCCGCGACGACAAGAGCTTCCCCTACCTGGAGATCACCACTGGCGACGACTTTCCCGGCGTGTTCGTGACCCGCACGCCCCGACTCAAGGGCAGCAAGCTGTACGGCCCGTTCACCAGCGCCATGAGCCTGCGCGATGCGCTCAACGCATTGCAGAAGGCGTTCAAGTTCCGAACGTGCGAGTTGGAAATCAACGACGGGGATGATTCGCGGCGATTCTTTCGCCCCTGCCTGTTGCACGCGATCAATCAATGCACCGCCCCGTGCGCGGACCTGGTCAGCAAGGAGGACTACCGCAAGGACATCGACCGGCTCAAACGGTTCCTGGCCTCCAAGCGTTCGACCATGCTGCGTCAATTGGGTAAGGAGATGGACACCGCCGCCACGGAGCTGCGTTACGAAGAGGCCGCCGTCCTGCGCGATCGAATCAAGGCCATCGAGTCCATCTCCCTGTCCGGCCGACCCGATGAGCACGTTCAACCGGAAGTGTTCTTCGTCGATCCCGCCCGTGGGTTGGAGAAACTGGGTGAGTTGCTGGGCCTGGAGTCGCCGCCGCGCAGTTTGGAAGGAATCGACATCGCCAACCTGCAGGGTGGTGAATCCGTCGGTGCCCTGGTCTGTTTCATCGACGGCAAACCGTTCAAGAATGGCTACCGCCGATTCCGCATCGAAAGCGTCGAGGGTCAGGACGACTACGCCATGATCCGTGAGGTGGTCACTCGCCGCTACCGCCACGCTTCCTATGGCGAAGAGCTGTTTCCCGATGTCATCCTGATCGACGGCGGCCTAGGTCAACTGCACGCCGCCTTGGAGGCGTTCTCGGAGATGGACCTCCGTCCGCCGATGGTCATTTCATTGGCCAAGCGCGAAGAGGAGATCTACATCCAGGCCCGCAGCGCCCCCGTTCGGTTGCCGCGCAACAATGAAGCGTTGCGTTTACTGCAATACGTCCGCGACGAGGCTCACCGCTTCGCCCAGCACTACCACCACATCCTCCGCAGCAAACGCACGTTCGCCGAAGACGGCTCCACCGCCCGCCAAGCACGCTCGTCCCGGCGCAAGCCGAACCGCGGCGTTGGTGGCTAACCTCACTGAGCGGTCGGCGCGTTATTCCGAGTGGCGTTTGACGGCGTACACACATGGGCCTAGGATGAGTTGCGGCCATGGTCCGCAAGTTCTTGATCGCAGTTTTGATCTCAGCATCGCTGGCCATTGTCGCTGTCGAAACGGCCCGCCTGAGTCTTCCATTTCCTCCGTTGACATTCGCCGCGAGCAAGTCGTTTGGCAACGTTGTTGTGCTATATGTCCTGGAAGGATCAACGATGGTGAGCCTGTGTGCATCCTTCCAACCAATTCAAACCAGTCACGCCAGTCAGGAGGTTCGATTTCAATCCGGTCTCATCGGCTTTAGGCTCACGATCTTGAGCAATCCCATCGGAATCTGGATGAGATTCCCTCTGTTGTTCGCGAGCGCGATGCTGATGTTCTACCCGATCCTAACCCTCACCCGAATTCCCATTCGTCGTAGGTGGCGGCGCCGGCATGGACGATGCGAGAGCTGTTGCTATAGCCTCCGGGGCTTGACCGAAACCCGATGTCCGGAGTGTGGAACTTCGACATTGCCCGATACGTCGGCGAACTGGACATGGCGACGCCGAGGCGTCGTTGCGGTGGGCGCAGTTGTCATGGTAATCGTCGTCGCGCTCGGTCTGCGCCTGGTCTATCGCCGCTACGCGAATTCGCCATGGGAAACCTACTATGAACAGCTTCGAAGCGCCGGCGAGCCGTTGACGCTGCAGGAGATCGAGGCCCGTAGGCCGACCATAGCCGACCACGAGAACGGGACACTACTGATCTTGCAACTGGCGAATGAGCTGGGAAGTGAGGCGTTTGAGACGACCGAGCCGGTGCTGTTGGTCCGCAAGGACTCCGGTGCGGACGAACCGTTCGCATGGGCACCTCGATCGGAGGTTGAATCCGCAGGTCTCAAGACTGATCTGCGCAAATACGATCTCTTTGTCGGGATACCTCATTCGACTCTGGAGCCCACGCGCCGATTCCTCCGAGATCGAACGGCGTTGCCCGGAGAACTTGCACGGCTCGAGGACATGCCGGCGGGCCGCTTACCCATTGAAAACGACCCGCTAGTGAGTCCGCTTGACGTGATGTTACCGAGCCTGCGGCCCTGGAAGAACGCGGCTACACTCGAACGCCTCAACGTGTTGATTCGACTCCTGGACGGTGACGTCGCAGGCGCCCTGGAGGCGACCCGTTCCCAGTTTCGTATCGCCGCTACGCTCGCCGACGAGTCGAGTGTGATCTCACGGACGGTCGAGAGGTACTGCATTGGGCAAGGTATTCGCTCCTTGGAACTGATTCTGCGAAGCACCGAACTTAATGAGGCCACTTGCAGTGAGTTTAGCGCACTACTCACCTGCCAGCTGGCCAAGAGCTCGTGGAAGACGCCATTGTTGTTCGAACGGGCGTGTACGATCGAGTTGTTCAACCGGTTGGCGGCCGGAGAGCCATTGTCGAGTGATGGAGCTCCGTTCGCGACTCCGGACCGAGCGTATCCGATGCTCTACCAGATTCGTCGAGCTCAGATCGAAGCCACACAGATGTGGACGAAGCTGATCGAGGTGATTGGCGCTCCGGTGGAGGCGGTGGCCCAAGCTACCCAGTTCGACGATCGGAAGTGGAAGGGGTCGAGTTTCGTGTTAGGTTCCGACGAGATGCTTCGCGAGTTTACACCCGGCTTCGCCGTCCTGATTAGGGGGATGGCGAGTAACGTGGTACATCTGCGAGCGGCTAAGGCGGCGCTGGCCTGCGAGCGCTTTCGGTTGATGCACGGACGCTGGCCGGAAGCGTTGGCTGATCTGGTCCCCGAGTTCTTGCCGGAGGTGTCGATGGATGCACTCGGGGACGGCCCAATTCGAATGCGCAAGGTAGTCGATGTGCTTTGCATCTACTCCGTAGGAACGAATGGAGCGGACGATGACTGCAACCTCGATACTCCCGAAGGAAAGTTCCACCCATTGGATATCGGTTTTCGACTTGTCGATCCGGGCAAGCGCGGGTTGGCGATCCTCGAAGACGAAGCGACGTCAGATCCGTAGGCGCCCACCGGGCGAAAGTCAAGCACCTCATTTACGAATCGGTGCGCAGCCCGCCCCCCAAACGACCTCGGCTCCGCGCGGTGATGACGGCGATGATTGTGTAAGCATGTCCGCGGGGTGGACGGGACATTTTACCTGGACGAATAGTGGTCCAGTCGTTCCTGGATGCGGCGGATGATAACCGGGACGGCTGGGTCGGGGTAATTATCGAGGTGTAGCTATGGATCGAAAACACTGGATTAGTCTTGTGGTATGCGCGCTTCTGATGGGCGCGGGATGCGGAGTGGCCCCGTTGGATCCGGGAGATTCGGACGTCGAACGTGATCCCGACATTGGTCTCGACGTGGGCAACCCTGACGGGTCTGATAGTCAGGGCGTCGATGTGGTAAGCGCCGACGACGATGTGGGTGAGGATGACCAAGGCGATGACCAAGCGGACGTGGACGCCGCTGACGACTATGAACGAGTCGAGCCCGAGGGCGAGGATGCTGAACTCGACACCGATGAGTCGGACGACGTGGACGCCGCCGATGACCATGAGCGCGTCGAGCCCGAGGACGAGGATGGAGAACTGGATACGGTGGACGACGAAGAAAATGAAACCGACTACCTGGAGGAAGGAGAGTCCGAAGAGGAAGTCGGCTAGCTCGACATCCGGTGACCCATGGTAAGCAAGACAGTCCTGATGGTGCGGCTGCGGCTTCTGGCTGGTGACAAACCGGCTTGGAGGCCGGGGCCGCACACGTTTTGACGGCCTGATTGCCGCTACGTCCGACCGGGGGACTGGACGTTGCCAGGCTCGAGGCGATACCATGCAGCACAGACGTGGGTCACCATGGCCGATGGTGGCCTGCGGAATAGGGTTCGGGCTCGGCAGGAAAGGAATCAGCATGACTGGGAAGTGGTGTCCAAGGGCGTGGCTGTACGTGTGCGGCGGTCTATTGATGGCGGGGTGTGGCTTGGATGTGGTGTCGCTGATCAGCATTCCGGCCCGTGACACCGGCGGCTCGACCACGGATCTCGGCGGTGACACGGGAACGACATCCGATCCGGTGTCCGAGGATTCGTCGGATGACGCCATGGACGACGGGGGCGCTGAAACTACGGGCGAGGATGCCCAGGACGGTGCGGATTCCAATCCCGACGGAACCGATGACGGCTCGACGGACGGTGGGGTCGACCCGCCGGAGGGTTCCGAACCGCCGGACGTGCCCGAAGTGCCCGAGGTGCCGGAGACGAGTCCACCGGAAGTTCCAGATCCGCCCGATCCGGGCGTTTGATGACCTCTGGCTCGCACGACGGCGCCGCGGTGTGTTTCCGTGACGGTGGGTGGTCGGCGCTCGTTGCATGTTCATCGGCTGGCGCAGGCGTCAATGAAACCATCCGTGTAGGAACCAGCGTCCGCTATCACGCCGGCGAAACAACCACAAGCAAACCCCCGACTCGGTCGTCGCCCGGTAGTAATCACGCCGAACGTGATCGGCCCGCCACCAGCCGGTCTCCACTCGCTCGGGGCCGCAACATTGGACAATTCGTTGCGCTCGTCCGTCCAGGTGGATCGAACCCGGCGGACCTTCCGGAACCAAAGCCACCACGCGAACCTCCAACGGCGGTGAACGCAATTGCAGGGGGCGTTCACCTGCGGCGAGTAGAGTGCCATCACGTGGCACTGCATGTTCCGTCTTACAGGCCGCCGCCCCCGATCGTTTTGTCGAACGACGTTTGGACGGCTTCCGATCGGTGTCGCCGTCCATGAACGGCACGTACCGATAGGCCAATTCCGGCTGATGCTCGCTGAGCAGTTGCGGACGAACGACCGAATCCGCCCCCAATCGAGCGGAAAGACGATCCACCAGGTCAGCCACGTCGGCTCCGTCTCGTCGATCGGTGTCAAACAGCTCGTCCTGCCAATCGTCAAGCTTCTCGGTATGGCGGGCCCAAACCTGCACCACCTCAACCGGGCCGGGCAATCGCAAATCGTTCAGCTTCGTGGCGATCAACGCACCCAATCGATCCGCCGATCGCGTCGCCCGGGATGTGGCAAACTCCAACGTCACGCGGCCGGCCGCGATCTGGGTGCCACTGGTGGCTTGCCCACCAGTGCAATGGAACGTGACCAACACCTGTCTCACACCAAGGGCCGCTCGACCCAACCGCTCGCAAAACATCTCCACCGTCCGGCGCACCGCCTCATCGATCACCTCCCGCCGATCGGTGGGGGCGAAGCGCAGGTAACTGTGCAGCACGGTCGGGGGTCGATACGGCGTCAGCAGTTCGGGCCGCTCGCCCAACGCCTGCTCCAACCGTTGCACCAGTTCATCACCGAATCGCGGACCCAACGAACCCCGCGGCAGGTGACAGAGCGTTTCGATCTTCTCCACACCCACCGCTGACAACGTGGCTACGGTCTGCTCGTCGATGCGCAACGCCCATACCGGCAGCGGGGTCAGCCATGCCGTTCCCTCACCGGGCGGGACGAGGACCGCGGATTCAGCATGGGCATGAGCCAACGCCCAGGCGGCTCCCGGCGTGTCGGTGATCGCTCCGCGAACGGCTGGCGCTTGATGACCGAACGCATCGACGGCTTGGTGCAACAGATTTGCCTCACCCTTAAACAGCCGTTGGCATCCGGTGATGTCCAGCAAGAGTGTGTCGCTTCCTTCCAGATGCACAATGGGTGCGAACCGGCCGGCCTGGACAGCCGATGATTCGAGCGTTCGACCGGCATGGGCATCACCTGCATCGTATGAACGGGGCTCGGTTCCCGGCTCAAGCGATGCGACGTGGGGATGCCTCGGCCGGTCGTCCGACAGATCGGGAAGGTAAAGCGCCAGAATCCGTTTCATCGTTCAAACAGATCACGAACGGCTCTACGGGCATCCCTTCCCGAACGGTGAGCAGCGTAATTAGATGTTGAGGCCGCAACGGGCGACCTGCATGGTCAGTCAATCCACTTGCCACGGATCCATCCGCAGCCACCGGTTCGATTTGCATGCGAATACCGGCGAACGAAGGCCGAAGATCCGTGGCTGGTTGCAACAGCAATCCCAGTCCACCGCCGGTTTCAGCGGAAAGCTGCAAGCGACGCGCTCGGGCTCGCTCCAAATGCGGCAGATAGGCCAACACCGCCGCCACCGCCGAACAGCGCAGGGCTTGATCGACCGCCCAGAACGCCTCCGCCGGTCGGCGCGTTCGGATGATCAGCAGTTGCTCGACAGCCAACCCCAGTTGCACCGCGGCCGGCGGGTAGAAGTTGTTCTGCGTATCCACCACCGCGACCACGCCGCCGGCCCGAACGGCCTGACGGGCGCACCGGATGGCCAGCCTCATCACCCCGCTCCCGGGTTGGTGGGATAGGAGTTCGGTGATCGCCCCGGCGGGCAATCCGCCATGGGGCAGGGAGGCATCCAAAGCCGGCACCCCGGTGGGCACCACCGGACGGCGTGATCGCGGCCTGCAACGACGATTGCGACGGTAATCTTCGAGCGTCTGTCGCAGTCGTTCCAGTTCCCCCTCGATCGGCTGGTTTGGCCGATTGGGTTTGTCTTTGAATGGCTGATTTAGGGGTTCTAACAGAACCCTTGATATTCCGAGCCGTGACCGTGAGGGAGTGGACCCGAAACCGCTTCCTGACGGGCGCGGCTCGGATTGGTTAGAGTCCCTTTGGCGCTCGAATTCACTTTCGAGCAGGCAGCATTGCTGATCCCCTCCACCATCGAGCGGTCGGCGCGTACGTTGGGCGTCTGTCTGCACCACGGCTGATCAGGCCTTTCGGCCCTCCGTCTTCCATCCCGAACCGCATCCCTAACGTACACCAAACTTCGAGTCGTGTCAAGCGGTTGCAGATCGTCCTCCCGGATCCCGCGGGCACCCAGGATGAGTCGGTCGATATTGACCCCAGCCAGTTGCATTCGGTATCATGACGCAGGAGGATCCAGCATGACTATCGAGCAGCTCCGGCAGATGCATCAGGCTCGTCCGTTCAGCCCATTTCGCGTTCACATGGCTGACGGGCGTTATCTCGACGTGAACCACCCCGAGTTCCTCGCCCATACCCCGGCCGGGCGTACGATCACGATCGCGCGGCAGGATGACAGTTTTGAGGTGATTGACCTGTTGTTGGTGACCAGTTTGGAGCCGATCAACGGCAAGCCTCACTCGGCGACGGATTAACCCAGCCTGGGAACATCAGCCGATTTTTCAGCAGCCGGTTGAAAGTTGGCCTGCAGCCCG
>JADFPW010000220.1 GCA_022562105.1 Planctomycetota bacterium | reverse complement strand
GTCGGAAGGGCGCTTCGGTTAAAGAGGACGAGGCGGCTGCGCCGGCGCCGCGGGTTGCGCCCAAGCTTGCAGAGGTGGACGCGAGTCGGCGCATTGACGATCCCGTGCGGATGTACTTGACGCAGATGGGCGAGATTCCGCTGCTGACCCGCGAGGAGGAGATTCGCCTGGCCAAGAAGATCGAGCTGACCCGGATGGCGTTTCGCCAGAAGGTGTTGGAGAGCGACTACTGCTCTCGGCAGGCCATGGAGATACTCGAATTGGTGGGTCAAGGCCGTCTGCCGTTCGATCGGACGATGAAGCTGTCGACCTACGAGTTGACCGCCAAGGCGATCATCATGGCTCGCATTCCGGTCAACGTGGCCACCGCCCAGGGATTGCTCGAGCGGAACGAAGAGGATTTTCGCCGGCTCACCGAGACGCGCCTGGCGGCGGCGGTTCGGCGTCAGATTCAGGAGACGATGACCGTCCGCCGTCGCAAGATCTCCAAGCTGATCGAAGAGATGTCGTTGCGTACCAGCCGCATTCAGCCGTTGATGAAGAAGCTGGTGGCTCGCCATGGCAAGATGCTGGAGCTGGCCAAGCGGATCGCCCGGCAGACCAAGCGCTGCACCATGCTCGAAGAAGACTTCCTGGCCATGAAGGAGGAATACGCCGGGTTGCAGTCTTTGGTCCTCGAGGACCGCGACGCCTTGGGCGACCGCCTCAAGACCATCCAGCGTATCTTCGGCGAGTACGAGGACGCCAAGCGAAAGCTGTCCGGCGGGAACCTGCGCCTGGTGGTCAGCATTGCCAAGAAGTATCGCAATCGGTCGCTGAGTTTCCTGGACGTGATTCAGGAGGGCAATACCGGCCTCATGCGTGCGGTGGACAAGTACGAGTACAAGCGGGGTTACAAGTTCAGCACCTACGCGACGTGGTGGATTCGCCAAGCCATCACCCGCGCCATCGCCGACCACGCCCGTACCATTCGCATTCCCGTCCACATGATCGAGACCATGACCCGCCTACGAAACGTCAGCAAGATGCTTCTTCAGGACTTGGGTCGCGAGCCGACCATCGAAGAGATCGCGGTAAAGGCCAACATGCCGGTCAGCGAAGCCCGACGGGTCATGAAAATCAGCCGGCAACCCGTCTCACTCGATCGACCGGTGGGGGAGAGCGAGGACTCCTACTTTGGGGACTTCATCGAGGATAGCTCGGTCGAGTCACCCGTGCGCTCAGCCGGGAGCGAGATGCTCAAGGACCGTATCGACGACGTGCTCAAGACGCTGACCTATCGCGAGCGTGAGATCATCAAGCTGCGCTACGGCATCGGCGACGGCTACACCTACACGCTGGAAGAGGTGGGCAAGATCTTCAAGGTGACCCGCGAGCGTGTCCGCCAGGTGGAGGCCAAGGCCATCCGCAAGCTCCAGCATCCGGTCCGTTCGCGCAAGCTCCAAGGCTTCCTCGACGGAGCGGCGGTGATTGTTCAGAACTGACCCGTCGCGGCGATCAAGATGCGACAGCCATCAAGAGGCCCCGGCTTCATGTTCGAGGCCTCTTGTTTGTGCGCCAGGCGGCGATTCCACAACTTGTGACGGCCAACCGATGAACCGGCGCCGATTGAGGCCGTAGCATCGTCAGGCTAGGATATGCACATGCCACCGCAGGCACCTTATCCGAACGCTCCGATAACCGAGGCGATTATCGATATCCGGGTGCAACTTCCCGAAGGCACGGGCGTTGGCGAGCTGGAGAGAGTCCACGAGGGCCTTGAGGCGGCATATCCGACCAAGAGGAAGCGCATGCAGGCTGAGTTCCATGGCCAGATGGGCGAGCGGGGTACGACCGCTGCAGCGAGCTCGAAGCACATCGGGTACTCGTTCAGGAGCGGGGATGAGAAACAGGTTTTTCAGGCCCGTCTCGATGGGTTCACGATGAGCCGGTTGGCCCCGTACGAGAGTTGGGATCCCTTTCGAGACGAAGCCAAGCGACTCTGGAAAGTATACCGGTCGGTTGTGCAACCCGTCCGGGTGACGCGCTTGGCGGTGCGTTATATCAACCGTCTGGATTTGCCGTTTCCGGTCACGAACCTCAAGGAGTACCTCCGCACCGTGCCGGAAGTGTCGAGCGATCTTCCCCAGGAGCTTGCGGGGTACTTCATGCAGCTCCGGATTCCCCAAGAGAACATGAACTCGGTCCTGCTTATCAATCAGACGATCATTGAACCAGCCAAGCCAGGAGTCGCATCCGTCGTATTGGATATTGACGTTTTTCGCGCGGACGACCCACCGTCCGATGAAAGCGATATATGGAGATTTCTTGAGAAGCTTCGAATATGTAAGAACGAAGTCTTTGAAGCGTGCGTCACAGACAAGGCGAGGGAGCTTTTTCAATAATGGCCGAGGTCATGGATTATCCCCTTGAAGGAGCCGCCGAAGACTTGTATGATTACGCGGCGCAAGAATCGAGGAATCCGCAGGGAAAGGAAGAACAAGAGCTCTGGGAAAAAGCGCGGGAGGCGATTCTGGAGTGGACGAGGATCCCGTTCGACCTTCCGTTCAGGAGACGCCAGAATCCGCTCCGTAGGATTCAACCAGCAATCGAGAGTTCCCGTTACCTGCTTCAGCTCGAGGATGACTGGGATACGGAGGGAAGTCCGGCGATAACCGAGGCAACTTGGACCCGGGCTGTTGAGTGGTTGAATAACCATGCGGTTCAGATTTGGCGGTCCCACGGAATAGAGATTGATCCACCAGACATCGGGCCTGGACCGGACGGAAGTATCGATTTGCACTGGGATTTCCCGGAATACGAACTGCTCATAAACTTTCCTACTGATCCCGATGCGATGGCTGACTGTTATGGCGACGACCGAGGTGCGATTCGGTTTAAGGCCACCTTTGATCCGAAAACCACGAACGAAGGGGTGCTGCTTTGGCTCAAGAACGCGAAGTAGGATCTTGGGCAGTCGAATCTATTCCGAACAACGACCATTTGTTTATGGGTGTACACAAGACCTGGGTCAAGCCTGATGGCGACGTATCGCCTGCGGCGTTCAAGAACCATGGTAATGGAATGTCCACGGACTGGTCTCGCTATTCAACGCCGGGACAAACGCGCGATAGACGCCCGAAGCCGAAGGAGACTCTCGTCGTACAGATGGAAGTCGAACGAGTACGCGAGATTCCCGGGCAAAGCGTTGAACATTCTCCGCTTCCGGAAAACAGGGCGCATACCGATGTTCTTGGGGAGAAAGACACCGAGGCACGCGTTCTGCTTCGCAGGGCGGCGACCATCGTCGTTCCGATTTCCCTCTGAGGCATGCGGCCTTACACCTTGAACGAAACCGCCGGATACGGTGGGCTCGGCGTTCCTACGGGCTCACCCGTTTGAGCACCTGGGCGGGGAGCCTGTACTCGGCGACGATGCGAAGGTTCTCCTTGGCGACGGGCGTCTCACTCATTGTTCCCGTTTTTCGGAATCGGCTTGCCGCCGCGCAGAGTGACATCGCTACGTCGGTAGACCGCCTTTCCACATAGCGTCTTGGCCGCTTCCCTCACTCCAAACTGATCATTCCGGTCGTTCCCCTCGGGTTCGTAGTTGGCCAGCAGTGGGATGGCACGACGCGCAAGCCGGAGGTAGTTGGGATTGATTTCCAGGCCGACACTGCGCAGACCCAAGGCAGTGGCCGCAGCGATAGTTGAGCCCGAACCCATGAACGGATCCAGAAGCACGCCTTCGGCGAGCGGAAGCGCTGCCCGGACGATCTGGCGCAGGAAGTGTTGAGGCTTGAGGGAGGGGTGCGGGGCCACCTGCCGCTCATACCCACGGGCTGGGGAAGAATAGATCAGATCCCTGAACGGCGCGGTGTCGGATACTCGGCGCAAACCGCCCGTTTTCCATTTGCGAAGGTTGTGCTTCACTGTTCCTTCACAGGGTTTTCGAAACAGTCCCCAGGGTTCCCAACACGACTTGGGCATCACCGTCACATCGGGGAACTCTTGGTGTGCGTTCTTGGGGCGATCCCCTCCGCGCAGTGTATGCACGACGCGCATAATCTCCCCTCGCTTCTCGAATCCCGCGTCAATGAACGGCTTATAGACGATCTGGGAGACAAGGGGGTTCGTAGCGACGAATATGTGGGCGCCCGGCACCAAAACCGGGAGAAGCGACTCAGCGAAGTGCCGGAAGAACGTGTGCAACCGGTTCCGGTCTCTCGCATTCAGCACGGTGAATCGCGGGAGCGGGTTGCGCTTGCACCCGTCAAAAGATGGAGGGATGCGCCACACGCCTCCGCGCCCGGATTCCCGTTTTTGCAATTCCCGGGGCGTGTACTCGATCAGTCCGTAAGGCGGGTCCGTCACCACGGCATGGATGGAGAGCCGCTTTGCCTTGGCGAGCCAGTCGAAGGCATCGGCGCGGACGATCTCGTACTGCCCCAACGGCACGGATTGGTTGAACTCGAAAAGGCACGACTGGTCGGTGCCTTGCCTGCGGCGATCAGGGCATGATACCGAACGAATCATCGAAGCCATTTCTGCACGTACCGATCGTAGTCGAGGTAGGTCTTTGTCGTATCCTGCTTTTATTGTGGAGCGGGAGACGGAAAACGCAACCCCGTGGGCCTCGGAATCTCGCCCCGCGGACCGCCCTATCAGCAATCGTTGCCTGCGGACCGAGGTTCCGGAAGGTCCGGGAAAGTCGTTCTCCGCCGGCGCGGCCACCGACACGGCCTGGAGTTGCAGACCGTGCCACCCGGCGAGGCTGGCACGTCTATGGGTTCACCCAATTGAGCACTTCGCCGGTGATCTTGAACTCACCGACGATGCGGACCACTTCCTGGGCAACGGCCAACTGGGCCTGCTCGGTGGAGGCGCCGATGTGGTGCGTGCCGTAGACCCGGTTGACCTGGGCGACGTCCAATGAACACGTTCTGTCGGTCGCCTTGGGCTCGTGTTCGTAGACGTCCAAACCGGCCCCCGCGATCTGGCCGGTCTCGATCGCGGTGGCCAGTGCCTTCTCGTCGATGACCCCGCCGCGACTGCAGTTGATGATGAACGCCGTGCTTTTCATAGTCTCGAATTGCGGCGTGGAGATCATGTGGCGGGTTTCGTCGTTGAGCGGCACGTGCAGGCAAATGAAGTCGGACTCGCGTAGCACCTCTTTGTAGGATACCCGGCGGATGCCCAGCTCCTGCTCCTTGGATTCGTGGGCGATGACGTCCGAATAGATCAGGTCCATGTCGAACGCCTTGCCGCGGACGGCCACCTCGTAGCCGATCCGCCCCAGGCCCACGATGCCCAGCGTGCGACCTTTGAGCCCCCGGGCCTTGCCGTATTCCTTCTTGTTCCACACGCCACCACGAAGATCGCTCACGTTGTCCGGGATGCGGCGATCCAGGCCGAGCATCAGGCCGAAGGTCAGCTCGGCGACGGCCACGGAGTTCATTCCCGGGCAGTTGGCCACCTTGATGCCGCGCTGCTTGGCGGCGGCCGTGTCGATAGTGTCGAACCCCGCCCCAGCACGGATGATCAGCTTCAAGCTGGATCCAGCCGCGAGAACGTCGTCGGAGACCTTGGTGGAACGCACGATGAGCACTTCGCACCCGTTCGAGCCCACAGCCATGCGAAGCGAATCGCCGGTCAGGTCGGCGTCAGTGTTCACCGTACAGCCCAGGGAACAGAGCTGGTCGATCCCCGCCTGCTCAAACTTGTCCGCGATCAGAACGTTCATGGTGTCTCTTCCTTGCTGCCAGGTCCGGTTCTCAACGAGCTACGTCCTATTCGTCGCTCGCGGCACCAGCGTAACCGGTCCCGCCCTCGGCGCCGATTCGCACATGACGGGTCGCGTCAAGACGAGCGTCACAGTATGATCCTCAAACGACTGCTGCAGTGGTTGGGCAAGAGCATGATCTATCTAGACTACAACGCCACGACTCCGACGGACCCTCGCGTCGTCGAGGCCATGCTGCCCTACCTGCGCGAACATCACGGCAACCCCTCCAGCGTTCATGCGATGGGACGTCGGGTCCACACCGCGGTAGAGGCCGCTCGCCTGCAGGTCGCCGATCTGCTGGGAGCTACACCGAACGAGATCGTGTTTACCTCCAGCGGGACCGAGGCGAACAATCAGGTCATCAAGGGCGTGGCCGACATGCATCGCGGAAAGCCCTGCCATATGATCATCTCGGCGATCGAGCACCCTGCGGTCGAGAAACCCTGCCGCTATCTGGAAACGAATGGCGTCCGCATCACGGCCGTGGAAGTTGACCGTGCGGGGATGGTCGATCCCGATGACGTGGGCCGGGCTATTTCCGCTGACACGGTCCTAGTCTCGATCATGCACGCCAACAACGAGGTGGGGACGATTCAGCCGATCAGGGAGATCAGCCAGATCGCCCACCAGGCCGGCGTGCTGATGCACACCGACGCCGCCCAGAGCATGGCGAAGATCCCGGTTCGCGTGGACGAGTTGGGCGTGGATTTGCTCACCATCGCGGGTCATAAGTTCTACGCCCCGTTGGGCGTGGGGGCGTTATACATTCGAGATGGTGTAGCGCTTCCGCCGCTACTTCACGGGGCGGGCCACGAACGCGGTCGCCGAGCAGGGACCGAAGCGGTTCCGGCCGTGGTGGGCCTCGGCGAGGCGGCTCGGATCGCCGGCGAGGAGATGGACGAGAATCGCCTGCGAGCTCGCCGGGATCGGTTGCACCAGACCCTGGCGGCGGCGTTGGCGGATCGTATGGTGCTCAACGGTCATCCGGACCGTCGGCTGCCGAATACGCTGAACGTCAGCTTCCGGAGGTGCGTGAGTGCCGACCTGCTGGCGGGGCTCGACGAGCTGTGTACGTCCACCGGCCCGGCGTGTGGGTCGGGCGAGGGCATCCCGTCGGCAACGCTGACTGCGATGGGCATTGATCGGGACATGGCTCTCGGAGCGGTTCGACTCAGCGTGGGCCGCTTCACGACCGAGGCGGAAGTGGACCGAGCGGCAGAGCTGTTGATCGGAGCGATGACGTCTTGATCGCTTTATTCGAGCCGATGTGTGGCCAGTATTGCCCCCGTTCACCGGGCATGGTATATTCCAGCCTCAACGCTCCGCTTGGGCATCCGGACGGTGGAGCGCGAGCCGGCCAAGGATGGCTGAACTGCTGCGGCACAAGGAGGTGTCTCGGTCCATGTTCCTAAAACGCATTTCCCTCTGCGGATTCAAAAGCTTCGCCGTTCGTGTCGATTTCGACTTCGGGCCCGGGGTGACCTGCATTGTCGGCCCCAACGGAGGGGGCAAGAGCAACGTGGTGGACGCCTTCAAATGGGTTCTCGGCGAGCAGTCGGCCCGTTCGTTGCGCGGGCGGCAGATGCTGGACATGATTTTCAACGGGTCCGCCACCCGCAAAAGCTCCAGCGTAGCCCAGGTGGATCTAACGTTCGACAACACGGACCGGTTGCTTGCGGAAGATCGCGAT
>JADFPW010000006.1 GCA_022562105.1 Planctomycetota bacterium | reverse complement strand
TTCCAGGCTCATGCTGTCGATGGCCAGCTCCCGAAGCCCGTCGGCGACTTCGCCAATCCAACCCACGTTCTCCATCGCGTCCATGTAGCGCAACCACTTGGTCCGTCGGTCCGCGCGCAGGAGCTTGAACGCCTCGGTGAAGTCGTCGATCGACCGGTTCAGTGCAGCCTCATCGTCGAACTCCTTGCGAACCCGAGCGACGAACGCGGCGATGGCCTGACCCTCGCGCAGATCGTCACCCGACTGCGTCTCGGCGTGGTATTCTGCCAGCGTCAACTCCATCTGCTGAGCCAGGAGACCCAGGCTCTGCGCAGCAGCCAGGTCCACCCGAGCGTCCGCCACACAGCTTATCGCACCGGCCGTGCCGGCGAGTGACCCGGTCAACCACAAAATCACGCACCGGCCGTGCCGGCTGATCGCCACTCCACGCACGACTACCCTCCTGCACTTTTAGGGGAACGCGGTCTCGACTACTCCCCAGGAATAACTGCGCACGCGATCGGACGAACCGGGTCGGCCGTCGACCACCAGCCAGGGTCAGCCGGTAAAGCTGGCGATCGAGTGTCCCCTTCGTCTTGCGTGTCCGAGATGAGGGCGCGGTGGGCGCAGAAAAAAGCGGTGGCGGCTTTGGAGGCCGCCACCGCTTCAGTTGCGGTCGCATGGCTCAAGACGAGCCTGTTTGGCGATCAGCCCGCGTAGCTCATGGGCAGACCGCCTGGGCGTGAATCTGCGCGATCAGACGCAGTCCGGATCCGTAGCACAGCCGTCACCGCAGACGCCGTCGGCGCCGCAGGGATCATCCTGGCCCGCATCACAGTCCGGATCCGCAATACACCCGTCGCCGCACACCCCGTCCGGGCCGCACGGATCATTCTGGCCGTCGCAATCCGGGTCCGGATCCAGGCAAAACGTATCACAGATCCCGTCGTTGTAGTATCCGACCTCGGCACACTCGTCGATGAACTCCTCGCTGCAATCCGGATCCGGCTCGGGGCAGAAGTCGTCGCAGAAGCCGTCCCCGTAGAATCCACTCTCGGCGCAGACATCGTAGAACTGGCCCTCGTCGCAGTCCGGGTCCGGCTCGAAGCAGAATCGGTCGCAGATGCCGTCGCCGTAGAAGCCGAACTCTGCGCACTCATCGAAGAGCTGGCCCTCGACGCTGACCAGGCACGAGCTGAACAACTCGTTGCCGAAGCCGTCGAATGCACGGAAGGCCACCTCGAACTTGCCCGGCTCGTAGATGATGATCTCCGTGTCGGCGCTGAACGGATCGGTGATGAAGAAGTTACCGGTTCCGAAGACGAACCAATCGTAGTACGGATAGTTGTCGAACTCTTCGGGCAGATCCTCGGCCGGCGCTACCGAGTCGACGTCCGGATCCTCGAAATCGTCTCCCCGAACGGAGAAGAAGCCCGGCTCGCCGATGGCCAGACCGCGCGGGCAGTCGAGCTCGAAGAAGAGATCGTCCGGGTGGTCATCCAACGCGTTGCCGACCACCAACTGGCAAACATGCACCTCGAACACTTCCGGATTCGTCGCCAGATCCGAGAGAACCAGCGTGACCTCCAGGAATCCGTCGGCGGTGGCGAGGATCGTCGGATGAGGGGTGAAGGAGTCGGCGACGATGAAACCGTACCCATCGCTAACCCACCAATCGTAGTCCAGGCTGTCAGCATCCTGATCTCGACCGGGGACGTACTCGATGATGAACTCTTCGGAGACCTCGACGCTACCCGGGCAGATCAGCCGTTGTTCGTCGCCCGCCTCGGCCGTGTGAATCTCGCAACCGAACTCCCGGTCCGCCGGGGGCTGGCTGTTCTGGTTGTAGTAGCGAGCCCGACCCAGCACCTCGACCGGATTGTCCTCCTGCAGGTCGATCAGCAGGATGTCGAACTCCAGCACATTACCGTCGTCGCTGAGCGAGCCATTGACGAACGCAGCATCAAAGAGCTGCTGGGCGACAGCGGTCGTCGTGCCAAACGGCGAATCGACATCGAAATCGATGTCCGCCTGAAAACGTCGCTCGATGGTGATGAACCCGTGCTCGTCCACTTGTGAACCGGTGAACACCGGCGTGAGGATGAGGCTAAAGCCGATGTCGCCGCCCGGCGTCAGATTCACCGGCGTGCCGGTGGAGTAGTTGATGGTGACGCCCGGATCGCCGCTGCCGCCCAGACTGAAGTCCGGGAACACGAAGTAGCGATCGAACTCGCTCTGCAGAATCCCGTTGTTGTCGAAGGTGATGCGGTTGGCGGTGCCGGTTTGGTCGATGCAGAAACCCTGGGCATCGAACAGCACGAAGGTCTGCCCCGCCAGGGCCTTGAGCTCCGCCGGCGTTTCATCCAACGTGATGTCGTCGACGATCTCGTCGCTATCGACCTCCTCGATGTCAAAGAGGGTGGCGATCCTGGCCAGCAACAGGGCGGCCTCGCGCAGGTTGCTATTGCTCAGCGGGCTGTCCGGATTGGCCGCTGCGTCGAACAACGCCTCGACGATCTCTTCGTAACTCTCCATTCCCCTGAGCAGCGCCGCCAGGTCGCTGCTCTGATTGGATTGGGCGCGAATCAGCCGCTTCGAGCCGGCCTCGGCCCGACGATTCTCGACCAGGACACGCGCCGCCGTCGTATCCACCCCGTCCACGTCCTCGACGTTGCCGTCGGAATCGGAGAAGCGGATTCGGGCCTCGTCGCCGTCGTACACCACGTCGGCGTTGGTGTTGTCCGAGGCTCGGAAGTTGACCGGACGGCCTTCGCTATCCAGCGACGCCTTCAACGTGGTGCCGTCGGCCGTCAGAATGTTGGCCTCTATGATGATGATGTTACCCTCATCATCCTCGCGAGCGCGGAAGGTGTACTCGTTGCCCGCGTCGTCCTCGGCCACGGCGAAGTTACCGCCGCCGGCGTTGAACCCTACACGTAGCGTGGTCGCATCCGTGCCGCCACCGGTGCCCGTGCTTCCACCGCCCGATGACGTTCCGCAACCGAAACCGGCCATCAAGAACGGTACGCAAACCGTCGCCATTACGACTCGTCTAAGATTCAACTGATCTTCCTTTCTGATTTGTTTGACTGAACAGAGGCCGTTACCGTAGATCTGATAATCCCGGAAAACGACGGCTGCCAAACGAATACGTCCATCTCCGGCACGAACGCCCCGGAACACCACACGTACAACTCCCCGTTGATCGGTTTACTTGTACGCTCATCTTTATCAATTAATCACCGTCGCCGTCGGGAAAGGCAGGCGGACCTCCCCATCGATCGTCTCAGGTATGGTAGGCACCTCGGGCACAGTGCCCTACGTCTGAGGCGCTTCGGGCATCGACGCGCAACTACTGCGCAAGAGCAAATTGACTTGGCGGGCGGCCGTCGGCCCCAAGCCCGGGGAAAGGAATCAGCGATCGTTGGGCCATGATCGGGATTCCTGGGTGAGCGCCGCCTACCATTGCCGGGCTGGCCCTCGGCAGGTCGTCACCCCCCAACCACAGTGCTTTCGGCTCACGGAGGGTGCGCACGCCGCCGATGACACCGAAGAGCGCCACCGCCGGTCCGCCGCCGACGCCACCAAACGCTCGTGATCCGGCGGTGGCATCTAACGTAACGGTTGAACTAACGCATTGGGAGCCGGTCCATGAATGCGGACGTACTCGAAGCCATCAAGAAATCTGCCGCGGTGCCATCGATGCCGCAGGTGATAGTCCGTTTCCTCGAAGTCATCCAGGATCCATCCTTCGAGTACACCGAGCTGGTCAAAGTGCTCTCGGTCGACCCAGGCACGGTCAGCGACTTGCTACGCCTCACCAACTCCGCCCTCTTCGGGGTGCGGCGGGAAGTGACCAACCTGCGACACGCCCTGACCCTCCTGGGGCCACGGCGAACACGTTCGATGGTCCTGGGCCGGTATCTGGTGGCCACGCTCGGTGACGACGTCAGTCACGGACTGGATCTGAGCTACTTCTGGCGCCGTTCGTTGTCGTCGGCCGTACTGGCCACGCGATTCGCAAGCGTCGTAGCCCCCAGATTGCGCGACGAGGCCTTCATCAGCGGCTTGCTGGCCGACATCGGGATTCCCATCCTGGCCGAAGCGTTTCCCACACCATACGCCGAACTCGCCGGACGCTACGCCCCCCGCACCAAGCCATTCGACTGTGCCGACGAGCTGAAAGCTGTCGGCGTAACCCACGCCGAGGTCTCTGCCATGGTCTTGGACGACTGGGGACTTCCGGACTTGATCTGCAATGCGGTTCGCCGCCACCACAGCGCCCCCGAACCCGACGATGATGCGGCGATACTCTCACGCATCCTCGGTGCCACCGACCGATTGGCTGTGGTCCTGTGCGAAGCACCTGACCCCGAAACGGTCGGGCAAGTGTGCGTCGAGGCGACGGACGCTATCGGCATGGACCTCAAGGTGTTCTACGATTTGTTGGGCGACATCGAGAATGACATCGAGGAGCTGGCCTCCACCCTCCGCATCGACGTCATTTCCAGCACCGTGTACGCCCTGATCGCCAAGACCATCCAGGGAAAGCTCGAAGTCACCTCCGCAGGCTAGCCACGCCCGCGAGCTACGGACTTTAGTCCGCCCTGACTCGAACACGCCGATCGCGTCCGGCTCCTCACGCCAACGACCCCGGGGAGCGCCGACGGCCCCCTGACCTGCTCCACTATTGGTGCCACTGGTGGCTTGTCCACCGGTGTTGCAACTGCGATCTATATGCCTGGACACCTGGACTGGTGTAAACTAGGGCAACCGCTCGGCGGGACCGGTTCACGGTTGCTCCGCGCCCCCTACGCCGGGCCCATTCGACGAAGCTTTCATTTTAGGAGGCATATCGATGGTGAACGGAGTTATTCGAGGACGATTTCCGATCGGAAACCGGTTGTGGGTTGCTGCCCTCGCGATGGCCATGTGGGCTTCATTCCCCGCCCTGACCCACGCGTGCGGCGGGTTCTTCTGCCGGCAGGTGGTGATCGACCAGGCCGGCGAGCAGATCATCTTCCGTCAGGACGGGACCACGGTGACGGCCATCGTGCTGATCCAATACCAAGGCGACGCCGACGACTTCTCCTGGATCCTGCCCGTACCTGGAGAGCCGGATTTCGAGCTGGCCTCCGACCTGGTGTTCTCACCGTTGGAACAGGCGACTCGGCCGCAATTCTCCCTGACCTACGAAGGCGCGCCATGCGACTTCTTCTTCGACAATGACAACGCGGTCGGCCCGCCATTGGAAGAAGGGGCACCTTCCGCGGATCCTATCGATGATGCGGTGGAGGTTCTCGAGCAGCTTACCCTCGGCCCGTTCGAGATCCAGCTCGTGCACAGCGACGATCCAGCCGCCATGGCTGAGTGGTTGGATGAAAACGGCTACGACCTCACCGATCGTGGGCAGGAACTCATTACTCCGTATGTCGAGGAGGGCATGAACTTCGTCGCCCTGCGCCTGGCCAAGGACCAAGGCGTCGGCGACATTCAGCCGCTAAAGCTCACCTACGAATCCGAGTGCCCGATGATCCCCATTCGTTTGACCGCAGTGGCGGCGGTGCCCGACATGGGCATTCTAGTGTGGATGGTGGGCGACGCCCGTGCAGTTCCGCTTAACTATCTGCATCTGGACGTGAACTATGCGAAGCTCGCTTGGTACCAGGGAAACGCCTTCGCCTACGCCGACTACCAGGATCTGGTGACCGAAGCGATGGACGAAGCCGGCGGGCAAGGATTCGTTACCGATTATGCGGGAACAGACCTTGATGTGCTCAGCCAACTTCCCGATCCGGACACCTACCGCGACGAATTGGTTCGACTCGGCACGCTGGGCTCAGATACGGACTTCTACGCACAGCTCTACACCAACTTCCTTTTTTCTCAGGACAAGGTCGTCGAAGTGCTTCAGCGCCAACTGCCCCTCCCCGACGGGCAGGACGAAGTCGTCTACGGAATCCCAACGCTCCTGCAAGACGTGTTCGACGCCGAGGAGCTAACCGCCGCCCGAGCACCGGTCATCAACGAGCTCATTGAGTCGATTATCACGCCACTGGAGGCCACCTTGGACGTGTTCGCCGACATGCCCTACGTGACTCGGCTGTACACCACCCTCTCGCCCGAAGAAATGACTCTTGACCCGGTGTTTTCCTACAATCCTGATTTGACCGACCAGCAGCTCCTGCGAGCCGCCACCGTGGTCCAATCCTGTATCTCAAACGAGAGCCACTGGGATCTCGTCTTGGGAGAAGGCACCGATCGGGTCGGCGACGTGGTTATTCGAAAGACGGGCTTCCCGCCGTTCGCCGGTCGTCCGGACATCGATCAGCCCGCGGTGTCGCGGGCCATGCGACTGAACGTGTCCGGTCCGGGCGAGGTCGTGACCGACAACTTCGGCGACTCCGAGATTGGCAATGGCAACGACAACGGATCAACCGAACCCGAGTCGAACGAGAACGAAAGCGAGTCCAACGATAACGAGTCGGACTCGGTGATAAGCGACTCGCTTCCGCCTCCATCGAATTCGTTGTTTGGTTTCTTGTGCGGTTCGGGGACGCTCATGGCGAGCACCATGTGCGGACTCGCATTTCTCGCAGCGCGATCCCGGCGACGGTCACCCGGCGGACTGTAGAGTACATCTTGATGCACCGCGGCAGGATGATGGAGGCGTCGCCAACCAGCGATCCAAGCCCAGGGATCGCCATCCCTGGGTGACGGGGGGCGAAATCCGCGATCGCAGGGACCGGATCGGGAACCCGTAGCGTGCATCTGGATGCACCGCGACAGACTATCTGCCGGATCAGGTGTGTTCCTCTCCAATCCGCCCGCCCGTGGGTGAGGGCGCCGTTGAAGTTTGTCCACTCGTCGAGGCGTGGCCTTGCAGCCTCCGCTGAATGCTCTCGGAAACACCGCGATCGCTCGATGCGCTACCCGTGGCTGGGCCGGGTGACGAGGCTTCGGACACCACTGGCGTTTCCGGCGAGCGCTTGGAGGCGGCCCAGGCCAACCAGATCACCAGGAGCATAAACGGCAACAACGGGAGAATATCGTACCACCGGACGATTAAGCTCTTGACCGTCACAGTGGCGCCGGCGTCCTCGAATCGACTCCTCCACTGCTCGGCCTCTTCGGGACTGATGTCGATCAGCACACGCACGGGACTACGCTGCAGAAACTCCTTGACCTCGTCGTGACGCGGCAGTTCGACCGTCGCACCTGCCATCTTCAATTTGTCCCGGGCTGTATTCGCTCCCTCCTCGCCGACCCAGTCTTTCAAGACGGACGCGGGAAGCGCATTCATCAGATCTTCGACCTCGATGTCGCTCAGATCGCGCCGAAGCTCACTCAGCACTTGCGAGACTATCAACTCCTGCCCGCCGATTTCGGTCAAGACAACCTCGTAGTGATGCAGATCAAGCCTGGCTTCACGAATCAGCACCGCCACGGCTTCGGGGTCCGCACCGACATCCTCCAGCGTCACCGTGAAGCGGTGCAACTCCTCCGACACCTCCGCAGAGGCTACGATATCGACGTCGTCGAGGCCGTAGTGGTGATCAATACCCAGGCTCTCCACCGTCCAATCTTTGACGTACTTCGGCGTAAACAGTGACGAGGACGCCGGATAAGCCGGATGAACAATCGGGTCGTGCCACAGCCACCCGACCGTGGCTGCCACCGCGACAAACAGGACGCCGACCAGCCCTTGACCGGCTACCAGTCCCGAGGCCGCCAGGATTCCGTGGTCGTCCGCCTGGATCTCCTTCTTCTTCCGGCGCTTGCGGTTGACCCCCCAGTTCAGCAACCCGCCGACCATGATGGGTGTGGAGAGCGAAAGCGGAAGATACAACCCGACCGCAAACGGCAGCGACGGGACGCCGAGCATCTCCACCACCAGGGCCGCAGCCATGCCGGCCAGGATGAGTTCCCACGGCAGGTGACGGTCGACGATTCCCTCCACCACCAGCTTCATCAAGTTGGCTTGCGGGGCCAGCAGGGCGTTGGGATGATCGGCGTCCTTAAAGAAGCCGTACGTGTCGTTGCACAGCCACACCACGCCGGCGATGGCCGCCGTCGCCGTCAGGATGCCGACGATCTCGCCCACCTGCTGTTTCCACGGCGTCGCCTTGAGCAGGAACCCGGTCTTGAGGTCTTGCGAACAGTCTCCAGCCACGCAGATCGCGATGCAAACCAACGCCCCGACGGAGATGATGGCGAACTTGGCCGTCGCACCGGTCATGTCAAAAAGGTAAACCGCGATCAGCGCCGTACCCAGCAGCGTGGCGATGGTCATACCCGAGGCCGGGTTGGATGAGCTTCCCACAATCCCCACCAACCGCGACGACACGGTCACGAAGAAGAACGCAAAGACGATGACCGGTACGATGACCGCCAGTTTCTGCAGGTGAATCTGCGGGAAGTACCACATGGCTGCACCGAGACCGATCAACAGCAGAAACAGAATCCAGGTCGGTATGTCGCGGTCGGTGCGTTCACCCGTCCCCCCACCGCCGAACATGTGGAACACCGAGCGCCCGATGGTCCCCAGGCTCCGGAGCAGGGCCAGGATCCCGCCCAGGACCACCGCTCCAGCCCCGATGAAACGCAGGTAGCGGGTCCACAAGAGGCCGGGATCCATCTGGCTGATCAAGAGCGTCGTTTCCGGGGCGATGGGCTCGGTGGCGCTGGCCCCGAACATGGCGATCGCCGGAATAATGACGAACCACCCCAGCACCGCACCGCCCAGCATGTAGCCGGCGATTCGGCTTCCTAGAATATATCCCACGCCCAGCAACGCCGGCTCGGTGGCCAGCGCGAAATCGGTCTTGAGCAACGGCAGGCGTTGCACCGCCTCGTCCTTCCAGAATCCGAGACCCCGGACGAACTCGTACACCGCCCCCACCCCCAGCCCGGTGAAAACCGTCTTCGCGCTGGCCCCACCGCGCTCGCCCGATTTGAGCACCCCGGCACACGCAGTCCCCTCCGGATAGGGCAGCGTCTTATGCTCCTTGACGATCAGCATCCGTCGCAGCGGCACCATGAACAGCACGCCGAGGAGCCCGCCCACTGCCCCCCAGACGGTCATCTCCAGAAAGGCGGGCAACATCTTCTCCGCTTCCTCAGCGGCGAGTCGCGACTCCTCAAACAGGCCCTGAGCCGCTAGGTCATTCGCGTTGTTAGTGGCGATCTGTGAGAAAATGAACAGGGCAGGAATGGTGAAGATCATGCCCGCTGCCAGGCTCTCGCCCACCGAGCCGATGGTCTGCACCATGTTGTTTTCGAGGAGGGTTCCCCGCTTGAGCAGACCGCGGAGTATGGCCATCGAGATGACCGCGGCCGGGATCGAGGCGCTGACCGTCATCCCCACTTTCATGCCGATGTAGGCGTTGGCCGCCCCGAACAGGATGCCGATGATGACGCCGAGCAGTATCGATAGAGGGGTAAACTCGCGCATGGTCGCTCTCGCCGGGCCCGTGCGGACGCTTCCGACCCACCGTCCGCGGAGGGTTGGTCCGATCGGCGTCACTATAGACCCCCGCGCCGCAAATGTGAACGCCGACGCGGGCGACCGCACCACGCCCATCCCCAACGATCCGACAGCGCTGTCCAGTCGTTTGGCGCCCCAAAAATGTGGTTGAGCAGTCCTCCCCAAGCCCACGGATCGCAATCCGTGGGTCGTCGAAATCGTATTGCTGGACCCAAGCGAGGGTCTCCGATTCATCGCCCAGCGATGGGCGGAAAACAGATTCCGACCTGGAGGGCTTGACATGATATTAGGTTTTCGTTAGGGTACAAGGTCGGCGCCACGGGCGCCCGCCGTCGGACCGATGACACCGACGGTGGTATGTCGCTTGCGGGTGCGAGCAACCCGAACCGGACCCGCAGCGGGTCAACGTGCCCGGGCGGCGGACCGATCTTGGGTCTCGAACCATGTCACTCAGCGTCACGCCCCAGGGGCGTAGGAAAAGGAGCCACCCATCCATGAGCTGCCCGGACAACCGCGTACCTCTGACGCCGGACCAGAAACGCCTGGTCGAGGAAAACCTCGGCCTGGTGGGTGTGAATCTGCGGCGTTACTCCCAGCCATGGTCGGCGCCGCGAAGGGATCGAGAGTGGGACGATCTGTTCCAGGAAGGTTGCTTGGCCTTGATGGACGCCGCACGCAGTCACCAGCCTGAGCGCGGTATCCCGTTCCCCGCCTATGCCCTGCCGCGAATCCGCGCCGCCCTGGGAATAGCCATCGAGCGGGTCTTCACCAACATACGTACACCGCTGCGCCGGCGTCGCCGCCGCGTCGCTGGAGACGATGAGAGCGGCGACCAGACCAGCCGCTACCCACAACAGGTCCCCGGTGATCGGGAGCTGGATAGCCGTCCGTGCGTTGCCCGCCATGATCCGGGCATGCAGCCCATGGGCGAAACGGTGGGCGATCGGGTGCGCAGTCGTTTCGATCGCGCCGTGGGCAAGGCCGTCGCCGATGTGTCCGCCCTCCCCGACCGGCGGGGCGATTTGCCCCAACTCGTCCACCAGATCGTGGATGGTCGCCTAACCATGCCGGACGAGGAGTCGCGCTGCTCGCTTCGAGGCCTGGCGGAGAAGACCGGGTCCACCTACGGGCGCGTGGTCGAATGCGAGCAACGGCTTCTGGCTCGCATGCGCTACCACCTGAACAACGATCCGGTATTCGCCTTCCTACGCCGATGGGCGCGGGATCACGTGACCGGCGTTCACACTCCGATCGACGCCGACCTGGAACAGAAGCTCACCGAACGCCTGGCCGAGGAGTGGGATCTTCGATACCGCTCCGCCTCGCAGGAAGAGCGTGCCCGGGCCCTGATGCGCCTCGCCCGCACGACCCAGGCCTCCGACGCTGGGCTGGCCGAGAAGCTCTTCGCCCAGGCTCCAGCACGAACACGAGAGCACCTCGTCGAGTCCATTCCCAGGCCCCGCGATCACCATCCGGACCGATTGCCCGACGATGGCCGAATCAACGGGTCGCGGAAGCGCCGCCGCCGATCCGATCCTGAGCGGGCATTACCGCGTCCGTCGGCCACTGCGAAGCAAATGCCCTGATCTGGTGCGATGTGGGTGCATGACAGATTCGGCGAGCCCGTCGTCCCGTAGGGACGCTGTGATAGTAGCCCAGCGATTCATCGCTGGGAATAAGGTCATCCCTACGAACCAAAGTCCCGTAGGGACGGAAGAGGCTTGCCCGTCAGCTCAGTCGTCCCTACGGGACTCAATCTCACCGCCGCACCAACTCCCAGCGATGAATCGCTGGGCTATCCTCGATCGCCCCTCCGGGGGTGCGCCCGCGCGGGCATTCACCAACAGGAATCCCGGCGCGCCGGGACCGAATGTGTCACCGACCCATGCGATGTCGCCACGCAGAGTCGCACTTGCCGATCGTAGTCCGTTTGCGATAAACAGGGGGCACGATGGACCGTTATGAAAACTACCAATCGCCACTGGTAGCCCGGAACGCCTCCGCCGCCATGTGCCGCCTGTTCGGGCCCCGAAAACGTATTCGCACCTGGCGCCAATTGTGGGTCGCCCTCGCCGACGCCCAGCGCCGCCAGGGGCTGGCGATCAGCAAGCGCCAAGTTGATTCCCTGCGCCGGGCCATCGACGACATCGACTTTCGGGCCGCGGCCGCCTACGAACGCAAGATGCGCCACGACGTGATGGCCCATGTCCACGCGTTCGGCGATCGGGCACCGCAAGCGCGCGGCATCCTGCACTTGGGGGCGACCAGCGCCTACGTCACCGACAACGCCGACCTGATCATCATGCGCGACGCGCTACGCCTGATCCGAGATTGGCTGGTCAACGTCATCGACGCCCTGGCCCGTTTCGCCAAGGAGCACCGCGCTCTGCCGACGCTGGGCCTGACCCACGGCCAACCCGCCCAAGTTACCACGGTAGGTAAACGCGCCGTCCTGTGGTGTTACGATTTCGTTCGCGATCTGGAGGAGATTGAAACCCGCCTCGACCGGCTGAGCTTCCGGGGAGTCAAGGGCGCCACCGGCACGCAGGCGACGTTCCTCGATCTGTTCGACGGCGACCACGACAAGGTGTTGGCCCTGGAGGCGGACGTGGCTGGGCAGTTCGCCTTCAAGCGAATCGAACCCGTCACCGGCCAGACCTACTCCCGCAAGGTGGACGCTCAGATCATCGGCGCATTGGCCGGCGTCGCGAGCAGCGTACACAAGATGTGCAACGATTTGCGTTTGCTGGCCGCGACCAAGGAAATCGAGGAGCCGTTCGAGCGTTCGCAGGTCGGCTCGTCGGCGATGGCGTACAAGCGCAACCCCATGCGTTGCGAACGGGCCACCGCGTTGGCCCGATTCGTACTCGCCCTGCCCAGCTCAGCTTTGCAAACCCATGCCGAGCAGTGGTTCGAACGCACGTTGGACGACTCCGCCATCCGCCGCCTGACCATCCCCGAATCGTTTCTCGCCACCGACGGCATGCTCCGCATCATGCTTAACGTCGCGCGAGGCCTGGTGGTCTATCCCAAGGTGATCGCCCAGCGGTTGGATGCCGAACTCCCCTTCATGACCACTGAAGCGATTCTGATGGCCGGCGTACAGGCCGGCGGCGATCGTCAGAAACTGCATGAGAAGATCCGCCGCCACTCCCAAGCCGCCGCTCGCCGCGTCAAAGAGGACGGCGCTCCCAACGACCTACTCGATCGGCTGACCAACGATTCCGCGTTCGCCAAGATCGACATCCGCCGCACCGCGTCCGCCAAGCGTTTCATTGGCCGATCTCCTCAACAGGTGGACGCCTTCCTCAAAGACATCGTAACCCCCCTCCGTCGCCGCTATCGGTCATCGTTGGGGATGGATGCGGAGTTGAGCGTGTAGGTGGAAAGGGCGAAGGATGAAGGCGGAAAGCAAACAGAAGAAGATGGACCCGGGCGGGATGTTCAGGAATGGTGATCTTCTGGACTTGGCGAGGGGTTCAGGTGACGCCGTATCCATGCGGCAAGCTGGTCTTCGCCAAGGTCACCCCGAGCCAGGCTCAAGAAGGATTCGTACAGCTCGGCTTGAGGGGCCTCGAACCGGCAGTCGTTGAGCGCCAGAAAGGTTCGGCAGACGACCAGTGACGTGCGCTTGTTTCCGTCCACGAAGGGGTGATTGCTGCTGAGCCCGTAGGCGTAGGAGGCGGCCAGCGTGGCGAGGTCCGGTCGCGGATCTGTGTACGCGTAGCGGTACTTCGCCCGAGCAAGGGCCGAGTCGAGGAGGCCGTCGTCGCGGACGCCATCGCTCCCACCGTGCTCGGCTAGTTGGAGCCGGTGAATGGCCAGCACCACATCGTGCCTGACCCAAACAGGCTCATCCATGGCGGGTTACTCGCCGAGCTTTTTGAGGGCGTCTCGGTCCTCACGCATGACCCGCTCGGCAGCCCCCATCTGCTTGCCGAACTCCGGGTCGTACGCCGTAAGCTCGATGCCGTTGGGCGTCTCCAATGCGTACAGGATGTCACCCTTCTTGACTCGTAGCCGTTCGAGAAGATGACGCGGAAGCACAATCCCAGCCGAGTTCCCGACGGTCGTGACTTTCATCTTGGTCATAGAAACTCCTCGCCGACAAATGCGACTCTAGCCCATCTATTGTATCATCGGTTATAATGCTGGGTCAAGGTCGTGCGAAAAAGCGGCGGTAGGGCCGATAGTCGATGCCCGTGACGTCAACCCTCATGCAAGTCAGCGATTACCGCCGCCGCCTGTTCGACCGCTTCATTCGCCGAGTTCGCCCTTGTGAGCTGGCCCTTGCGCTGAAAGCGGGCCAAGCCGTCACCGGCGTCCCAACCAAGCAGAATGACCCGCTTGCCGCTGTTGAGCGCCAGGGCCACCTCGGACATGGTGCCAGCTCGCCCAGGACAGGCGATGACCACGTCGCTGGTCAACACGTTGATCACGTTTCGTGCATCGCCCATACCGGTCAGGATCGCAATGTCCAGATCGGGCGAGGCGCCGCGCGTCGTTTTGCCGCGCAGGATGCCGATGACCGTACCGCCGTGTTCCTTCGCCCCGCGGGCCGACGCCGCCATGACCCCGCCGTCGCCGCCGCCGTTAAGCAGAATCCACCCCCGCTCGGCGATGAGGGCACCGAGCTGCCGGGCTTCCGCGTCCACGGCGGGCCTGTTACTCCCACCTCCCATGACCCCGAGGATAGGCTTCCGCACCGTGGGTTGCTCCGTAGAATCAGTCGAGGACGGCCCGCCAGCGCCGCCACTCTACTCCTACCATTTTCTCTTGAACAGGCCGTCGGATAGTTCGGCCGGCCACGGCTAATCGTCGGTGGTCGGGCGGCGTTGGCGAGCGCGGACGATCTCCGATCGCTTGCGTTTGCCGGCCAGTCGGCGCTCGCGTGAGCCCGCGGTGGGACGGGTCGGGCGCCTCGTCTTGGCTTCATGGGTCGCCTCGGCGAGGAGTTCGAGCAATCGCGCTTCGGCCGCTCGACGATTCCGTGCCTGCGACCGCTCGCGCCGGCTCACCACCCGCAATCGCCCATCGCTGGAGATGCGGGTGCTCAATCGGTCGCCGATTCGCGTTTTCTGAGCGCCGCTCAACTCGCTACAGGCCACGAAGTCGAACAGCAGCGTGACCCGGGTGTTCACCTTGTTGACGTTCTGTCCACCGGGCCCGGGGGATTGCGAAAAGCGCGCCTCAATCCACCGCGACAGTGTCGAGATGTCCAACGTAGGTAGCGCCATGGTCTGTTGGTCAGGCCAAGTCGTGCCTGTTCTAGACTCGCAGTCGCAAAGACGAGGGGCGGGGCATCCCCTATTCCGCCTTTCGCCCATTCCACGGCCTGGAGTACCAGACCGTGCCACCCCTCGCCTTCCGCCTTCCGCCTTCCGCCTTCGTCCTTTCTGCTCTATCCCACCTCACGGGTCTGGAACAGGGCGACGGCGGTGCTGAGCAAGGCGCAGATCAGCAGGAAGGCGTACAGCGATACGCGAAGCAGGTAGCCGATGGGGATGGTAATATCAGGTGAGATCAGGGCGTCCACCACGAAGAACAGACCCAGATTGGGCACCGTTCGGTAGATGATGTCCGCCCACAAGGCCTGCTCGCTCAGTTCGCCGACCATGTAATCAGCCACCAGACCGAGCATCAGAGCCCCCACGCAGATCAGCAGTGTCATCACCTGTCCCACCCGCGTCGACGCCGCCAATGCCAACGCCGCCAAGACGAGGATGGCAAGAAACACCAGGATCCCGGCGGTCACCACCTGTCCGTCGATCATATCCGTCCAAAACGGCACCAGGGCAAATTTCTTGCCGAACACGGCGATCAGCCCCATGGCTCCGGTCAGGGTGGGAACCGCAAAGGCCAGGGCCGCCGTCGAGAACTCCCATCCGTAGAAATAGTTGCAAAACGCCGCCGCTAGCAGAACCAGCAGCGTCCCCCCGCCGCCGAACACCATCACCGGAAAATCCCAGGGATCACTCGAGTTCTGCAGGACGGCGTGCCGCTGAGCCATGGCAAAAAGCAAGAACATCAGATAGTAGGCCACGGCGAGGGCGGCGAAGAGGCCCAGCGCCTTGCCCGCCAGGAAGAGCGGCCTGGAGACCGGTTTGGCCAGCACGACCATGACCGTCTTGTTCTCAATCTCCCGATTGAGCACCCCGCTGGCGCTGAAAGCCGCCAAGAACAACCCCGCCAGCAGCAGCGTAGATAACCCAGCGTCAAGCAGCAGGCGGTTGTCGTCCTTCAAGGTGTAGGCCGCCAGGGTCACGTTGAGGATCATCAACAGCCCGGTGACCAGCAGAATGACGCCGTAGATCGGCTGCCGGATGGTCTCCAAGAAGGTAGTGACGGCAATTCCGTAGAGGCGTGTCAGCATGGGCGTCCGTTGGTCAGTTGTGGTTCTATCGTGCGACCGGTCCAGGTTCCCGGGAAGCCTGCCGCTTGCACGCCGTGCGGGTTCGGATACCCTACCCCGCCGTGTCGGCGATGCCAAGGCGTCGAGATCGAGGCTCGTGGGGATCACCTACCTAGGACGACGGACGGAGCGGTCCGGTTCGGTTGAACAGCGGCCCAGGGAGACTATGGATGGAGCAATCCACAGCCACGCATGATCGTCGGGCTCGGTCAGTAGCCCTCTTCGGGCTGCTGACCCAGGTCGTCGTCGTGGCCGCGGCGATCGGCATAGCCGTCTGGAGCGGCGCCACGGCCGCCGCCTTCGTCTCCGTCCACCTGATCGGCGGACTGCCGATCTGGCTGGTGTTGCTCCTGATCTACACCCAGCGAAACCGATGCCGCACCGAAGCCCTGGAGATCGAGCAACTTCGTACCGAGAAGAACGCCACCGGTGAAGCGCTCTTCGACCTGGACGATGAATCGCTGCACCTCGAACGTCGCCGCCTACGCTGGCTGGAACGATACGCCTTGTGGGCCGTCTCGGTCGCGCTCATCATCTACCACGCAGCCGCAGTGTGGTACCTGTACCCCTGGTTGGCCAGCCCCCTGACCCAACCCGATTGGAAGCGGGCCGACGATCCAGCCATTACCATCTGGTTCGTCGGCGGGATCTGTTTTGCATGCTTTCTCCTGTCGCGCTACGCCGGCGGAATGGCCCGCGAACCGCAATGGCGCCTCCTTCGGGCAGCGTCGGCCTACCTGACCGGCAACGCCCTGGCCTGTTTGGCTGTGGTCATCGCCCTGGTGGCAAGCATATTCGACCTGGCCTACGGCGAGCCCCTCGCTGCCTATCTCATCACCATCATGATCGCCCTGCTGGGCGTGGAGTTCCTGGTCAACCTAGTGCTCGACGTTTACCGGCCGCGAGTAGCGGGACAAGAGGTGCGACCGGGCTTCGACAGCCGCCTGCTGGGGTTGGTGGCGGAGCCGGGCGGCTTCGCCCGCTCGATCGCCGAGGCGGTCAACTATCAATTCGGATTCGAGGTATCCAGCACCTGGTTTTTCAAGCTGGCCCAGCGATCGCTGTTGCCCCTGCTGGTCTTCATGGGATTCGTCCTGTGGGCGCTGTCCGCCGTCGTCGTGGTGGACGCGGACGAGCAGGCCGTGATCGAGCGATTTGGACGCCGAGCCACAGGCAGCCGGCAGGTTCTCGACCCGGGACTCTACATCAAATGGCCCTGGCCGATCGAGACCCTCTACCGGGCTCCCACCCAACGCATCGAGTCGCTGGTCCTCGGCCATGCCGCCGATGACGACGAAGACGACGACGGAGACCACAAGGCGATCCTGTGGACCGAAAAACACGACTTTGTCGAGGCGACAATGTTGCTGGTCGCCGGACCGAGGGATCTACCCGTTTCGAGCAGCGCACTACGGGGGCTGGGAATCGACGACGACGAGTCCAAGAGCGTCTCGGTCGCGTTGATGCACGGCTCAGTGACCGTGCAGTACCGAATCAGCAATCTGTCGGATTACCTATCCCGCTATCGCGATCCCGAGCAGGTCATCGAGAACATCGCCCACCGAGTACTGGCCGACTACGCCGCCAGCACGGAGCTGACCGAGCTGATGGGCCCCGGTCGAGGGCGCTTCAACGAGCAAATCTCCACCGCGCTCCAAGCCCAAGTGGACGATCTGAAGCTGGGCCTGGAAATCGTGTTCGTCGCCTTGCAGGACGCCCACCCGCCGCAAACCTCGGACGTAGCCAAGACGTTCCAGGGGGTGGTGTCGGCCGAGCGGCGCAAGGAGGCCACCATCGAGGAGGCCCGCGGTGCCGCCCAGCGAATCAAGACCGAGGCGGCCGGCTCGATTAGAGTGGCCGACGCCCTGAACAGCGCCATCCGGGAGATGGACCGCCTGTCGGCCGATCCGAACGCCGACCCCGCCGCGCTGGCTGAGGCCAAGAGCACCGTGGAGGCGTTCTTCGCCGGATTGCTGACCACCTCCGCCGATGGCGTCCTGGAGCCCGGCTTCAGAGACGGTTCGGGGGCGCTGGCCGGTAAGGCAGCCCAGTTGATCGCCGATGCCCAGGCCAATGTCATCCGCGAGATCAGCGCGATGGCCTCCAAGGTGCGCAGGCTGGACGACGATCTGGTGGCCTATCGGGCATCGCCGGAACTGTACAAGATGCGCAAGTATCTGGCCGTGTTGACCAGCGGGGTGGCGGACATCCGCAAATGGATCGTCGCCGCCGACGTGGATCTGGTCGTCACGCTGGAGGAAGAGCGGGAAACGGACTTCGACTTCTCCGATTTGGAACCCGAAGTCGGCGGGGCGGCTATTCGCTAGCGCCCCCTGGAGAGCTGTGCCGATGAAAAACCTCCCGAGTATCCTGTCGGCCATTGCCTTGGCGACGGTCTTCGCCCTTTACATGTGTACGTACCAGGTACGTTTCACGGAAGTGGCCATCGTCAAGACGTTTGGCAAAGCGAACCAGCAGGCGGTCACCGAGCCCGGCTTGAAATTCAAGTGGCCCCCGCCGATTCAGAACGTCGTCAAGTACGACACGCGCATTCGCCTGCTGGAAGATACGCCCGAAGAGACGCCCACCCGCGACAGCAACAATTTGATCGTGTCGACCTTCACCGCGTGGAAGATCGCCGATCCCTACCAGTTTCATCGGGCATCTTCGGTCGAGAGCGATGCGGAGGACAATCTTCGGACCCGCATTCGGGCACACAAGAAGACGGTCATCGGCAAACACGATTTCTCGGAATTTGTCTCGACGGATCCGGAGGAACGCAAGCTGGCTCAGATCGAATCCGAGATGGAGCAGCTGATTGCAGAAGACGCCGAACGCGACTTCGGAATCAGCATCGAGTTCTTCGGCATCAAACAACTGACCCTGCCGCAGGAGGTTACCCAGACCGTCTTTGACGCGATGAAAAAGGTCGAGCAGAACAAGGCCGACAACTTCAAGTCCCAGGGCGAAGCTGAGGCCACCAAAATCATCGCCCAGGCCGGCGAAGCCGCCAACCGAATCATGTCCGTCGCTCGTCAAAAGGCCGATGAAATCCGGGCCGACGGACGAGCCGAGGTCAGTCGGCTGGCGTCACGATTCGACGAAGCCCCGGAGCTGCGCATCTTTCTCGACAAGCTGGAAGCCTTCGATCAGCTCTTGCACTCCCGGGCCACCGTCGTGCTGGACCTCAACTATCCGCCCGTCGATCTGTTCAAACTCGATCGGGTCCAGGCGTTGACCGAGGACGCCGACGCCGAGCAACAAGCAGTTCGCCGCCGCCCCGAAGCCGTAACATCCGAGCATGGCGAAGGCAACAAGCAGGTCGCATCCGCAGCACCAGGAGGCGACTAGACCATGGCTGATTCCCGCCATGACCTAAACCCGGGGTCGCCGCGTGAGTTTGAGGCCGACGATGCCCAACTGGATGCAGCCAGCCAATCCCTGGCCGACGCCCTGCGGGCCACGTTCCGGATTCTCAAAGCGGTTATGGTCCTCCTGGTAATTGCCTTCCTGTTCTCGGGTCTGATCCGCGTGGATGAAAACGAAGAGGCGATCATCCTGCGTTTCGGTCGGCGGACGGCCGGTGTTCGCCATCCCGGCTTGTCTCTGGCTTGGCCTTTTCCGATCGATGAAACCATTCGCCTACCGGTCAACGAGCTCAAGACCCTGCGACTGGAGGACATCCACTGGCCCTCGTCGGCACGCACCCCTCGCGGCCTGGACCCGGTTAAAGACGGCGCCCTGCTGACCGGCGATCGAGGCCTGGTGCATGTAAAGTGGACGTTGACCTACAAGATCAAGAGCATCGAGGACTTCGTCAACACGCTGGCCGACTCCGGTGTCGGACAGGAAGAGCGAATCGAATCGTTGCTGGCCAATTTGTTGAAACACGCCGCCGTCCTGGAGGCGGCGGGCATGACCGCCATCGACATCTACCCCCGCAACCCCGAAGCATTGGCCAAAGGCGTTCGAAGGCGACTGACCGCGTCGCTGGAGGCCATCGAGAGTGGGTTGGAGATCGTCGCCCTGGACATTCATGAGTCCACCGTGCCGGGACCGGCTCGCCAGGCGTTCCTGGACGTGACCAAACAGCAGAGCACGCGACAGAAACTCATCCGTGACGCTCAGAGGAAAGCGTCCGACACCCTCAATGGCGCCGCCGGCGCGGCCCACGTGACGCTGCTGGCTGCCCTGGATCGCCGGGACGTCGCCCGGACCCGTGGCGACGACGCGGCACTCACCGCCGCTTGGGAGGAAATCGATCAGTTGATCGAACACAGTGTCAGCGGCGAGGCCGGGGCCATGATCGCCGTGGCCAACGCCTTCTACGCTCAAACCGTACACGCCATCCAAGCCGACGTACACGAGTACGAGATTCTACTTCCCGAGTATAGGCGAAGCCCCCGCCTGCTGATCACCCGCCTCTGGCAGGAGACCAAGGGACGGGTGCTGGCCGGGCCGGGGGTGGAGAAGCGATTCCTCCCTCCGGGCAAGAAGGAGGTGCGGATCACCATCGGCCCGGATCCGCTGCAAAAGAAGTTGGATGAGCGGGATCGTTTGCTCAAGGAGCATAAGCACCGAGAAGCGGATGCAATCACGCCGACGATCGGCCGGCGAGGTCAGAGGTGAACGACGAGATGTGTGGTACCGGTGAGATATGTGTGGCACCGGTTTTCAACCGGTGATTTCAGTAGACCTCAATCACATGTCGCACTTATGGGTTACTCTTGATGGCTGACAACTCCATCCCCGTTATACAGACGGCCGGCCTGACCAAGACGTTCAAGGACTTCTGGCGGCGCGATCGCGTCCACGCGGTCAAGAATCTGGACATCGAGATCCGCCGCGGGGAGGTCTTCGGGCTACTCGGGCCCAACGGATCGGGCAAGAGCACGGTCATCAAGATGATCCTCGGCTTGCTCTACCCGACCAAGGGGCGCATTTCGGTCTTTGGACGGCCGCCCACAGATGTGGCCATCAAGTCGCGCATCGGCTTTCTGCCGGAGGAGTCCTATCTGTACCGCTTCCTCAACGCCGGCGAGACGCTGGACTACTTCGGCCGCCTGTTTTGCCAACACGGAAAAATGCGACGCGATCGGATCGAGAAACTCCTGGACATGGTCGGCCTGCGCCACGAAGCCAAGCGGCGGGTGGGCGAGTATTCCAAGGGTATGGCCCGGCGCATCGGGTTGGCCCAGGCGTTGATCAACGACCCGGACCTGCTCATCCTGGACGAACCCACGTCGGGAATGGACCCCATCGGCACGCGGCAGATCAAGGACTTGATCAGAAGCCTGGCCGACAAGGGCAAGACCATTCTCCTGTCCAGCCATCTGCTGGCCGACGTCGAGGACGTCTGCGATCACGTGTCGATCCTCTACGGCGGACAGCAGCGAGCCGCCGGGGACATTCGCGAACTCCTCGGCCGGCAGGATCGGACCCAGATTACCACCGAAAGACTCTCCGACTCGACCATCCAGAAGATTCGTGAGCTGCTGACCAGGGTGGAAGGCAAACAGATCCTGAGCGTAACCACGCCGTCGGATCGGCTCGAGAATCTGTTCCTGCGCATCGTGGACGAAGCCCAACAGGCCAACATCGACACCTCTGGCGCTCGGGCAGCCGGGGCCATCCCGGAGTTCTTGTCCAAGGAGGGCGAGGGCGACGCGCTGATCGACACCCTCGTATCAGCGTCCGATCAGCCGGTGGCCGAACCGGTCATTCCAACCGTCGAGTCGAGACGCGAGCCCGAACCCGTCGAGCAGGTGGTCGAGGAGTTGACCCAGGCGGCCGAGACACGCCAGGCCGAGCCCGTCGTTCCCACGACGGCGGACGGCGGCGACGCCCCCACAGGTCCGCCGGTAGGGCCCGACGAGTCCATCATCGACTCCCTCGTGTCTCGCAACGAGGAGGAGGGTCGTGAGTAGAATCTGGGCGGTCGCCCGGCAGATGATCTCCGAGGGCCTCCGCATGCGAATCGCCCTCTTCTTCCTGGCCGTCCTCGCCCTGTTGATGACCGGGGCCTATTGGATCCGAGGCGACAACACCCAGGTCGGAGCGGTCAAGGCCTTTCTGAGCTACTCGCTGACCGCGGTCACGGTGGTGCTGAGTCTGCTGACCCTCTTCCAGTCGCGTTCCCTGTCCGACGAGCTGAGCGGTCGGCAGATCTTCCTGCTGATGACCAAACCCCTGCCGCGCTGGCAGTACATGGTAGGCAAGTGGCTGGGCATCGTCGTGCTGAACGCCTGCTTCCTAGCCATCGCCGGCGGGGTGATCTACGGAACCACTCTCTATCTCGCAGGACGAGGCTCGGACCTGGAAGGCGATGCCGAACAGGTCCGCAGCGAAGTGCTCGTCGCTCGTCACTCGACGCCCTTCATCGTGCCCGACTTCGCGCCCCAAGCCGATCGCCTTTTCGAGCAGCGCCGCGAGGAGGGCGCTTACTTCGGCGAACAAGATCTGGACGAGAACGCCGCCAAAGACGAGATCCGCCAAAACATGGAACAACGATGGCGCAGCGTCATGCCCAACGAGCAGCGGCGATTCGAGTTTGCGGGGTTACGGTTCCAGGATCATCCCGATCTGAAGATCCAGATCCGCTACTTCGCCAGTGCCTACGGCGTCCCCGCCGATGAGATCATTCGGAGCGTGTGGTATGTGGGGAACCCGGACAAGGGGACCGAGCTGTATGAGTTCCCACTCCGGCACGTGGTCAATCGCTATCAGGTCATCGAGGTCCGGGCAGACTCCGTCGCCAAGGACGGCACGCTGACGGTACACGTTCTCAACCGCAACCCCTATCCCAACGAGCCGCAATTCAACACCGTGATGACCTTCGAGGCCACCAACGGGATCGAGGTGCTCTTCGTCGTCGGGGGATTCGGCGGCAACCTGTCGCGCCTGCTCCTCCTGATACTTTGTCGGCTGATGTTCCTGGCGGCCCTGGGACTGCTGACCACCAGCGTCTTCTCGTTCCCGGTGGCGGCGTTGGTCTCCCTCACGGTTTACACGTTGGCCGAGTCCCGCGTCTTTCTGGACGAGGCCTTCGAGTTCTTTCAAGATTCCGGCCTACCTCCGGGGTTGGATGCGGTGGTGACTTTCGCGGTCCAAGGCGTGTTCACCCTGCTCAAGGGGCTCTACACCCTGATCCCCGACTTTGCCCAATACAACGCCGTCGAACTGCTCATCGATGGAAGAAACGTGACCCTGATGTGGGTTCTGGCGGGCGTGTTGTGGGTGGTCATCGTGCGGACCGGTATCGTCCTGCTGGCCGCGTGCCTGCTCTTCCAACGCCGCGAGGTAGCTGAAGTATCGGTGTAGTGACCATGAACGGACCCCAGCTGATCGACGTGCAACGAATGGGATCGCTCCCATGACCACCATGGACCACCTGGTCATCCCCGAGCACCTCCAAGCCCGCTGGTCAGCCAAGCGGCGCGGACGATGGATTCAGCTCGCAGCATCATTGATCGCCGTCGTCTGTGTCGTGCTCGCCGGCATGCAGTTGAAGCCCCTAAATACCATTCGCAAAGACATGCAACTGGTGATCAACCCGGAAGACCTCAAGGGCGTGCCCCCGGATATCGCGATCATGACCAAGATGGGCACGCTGCGCCTGTTGGCCATGGACGTGGCTTTTGCCCGAATGGAACGCCTCAAGGAAGAGGGCAAGTTCTACGAGTTGATGCAGCTTTCCAACGCCGTCTGCAAGCTGGCCCCGCGCTATGCGAGCGTGTGGCAATACGCAGCATGGAACATGGCCTACAACATCTCGGTTTCCGAATACCACCCCGAAGCCCGCTGGAATTGGGTGACCAACGGGATCAAACTACTTCGTGACCAGGGCATTCCCTACAACCCCAAAGCGATCGGTCTGTACAAGGAGTTGGCCTGGATCTACTGGCACAAGGTCGCCGACTATTCGGACGACGCCCATTTTGTATACAAGGCTCACGTCGCCGTCGAAATGGAACGGATTCTCGGGGCACCGGCTCCGACGATCACCGAGAAGGAGATGATCGACGCCATTCGAGTGATCGCCGACGCCCCGCGGCAGGTCGATGCCCTCATCGGCCAAGACGCCGAGGTGGCGTCGCTGGTCGAGCGCCTCGCCCAAGTCGGCTTCCAGCCCGATGCCGCCCTGCTCGCCTTTGTCGCCCAATACATGCGCAGCCAAATCCAGTTGTCCGAACTGCTCACCGAGATGCCGAACGAAGAGGAGACCGCGATCTGGCGCCGATCGCGCCTGGCCGTCCTGTCCGACCCCGCCTCGAAGCCAGCCGTGGACCGCCTGCTCGCCGCGGTGCGCCATCAAACACTACGCGACGAACTTCATCTCGATCCCGACTGGATGCTCACCCTGATGGAGAAGTACGGGCCTCTGGATTGGCGCAGTCCGTACACCTTGACCCTCTACTGGGCGACCTTGGGCGACGAGGTCACCAAGGGCCAACGGAACCTGGATCCCAGCGATTCGATGAACACGGTGCGCTACATCTTCTTCGCCCTGACCAGCAGCATCGAACGCGGCCGGATCCACCTGGAGCCCGACTTCGACAACCCGGGCCGATCGTTCGTCGATATGCTACCCGACACCCGGTTCATTCCCTATCTGTTCGACGCCTTTCTGGAGTTGGGGGCTGAGCAGTACAGCGACATGCCGGGCTTCATCGAGGGAACGCCCGGACCCAACTACTGGGCGGGGTTCGTCAACTGGCTGCACGACGCCATTCGCATGTTGATCTTCGAAGGCGGCCAGCCCAACCGTGTCCTGGCGGAAGAGTACTACGCCTACCTTCGCCGTATGCACACCGAGGACGACGGATCGCCCCGCGAGGAGTACCTGCAGTCGCTCGAGGATTTCGTGATGTCCGCCATCAAGGATCAGTTGATCACCTTCAAGAAGTCCAACGCCACCGTGATCCAACTCCTGACCCGGTCGCTGCGCGAGCTGAGCCTCGGGCGCGAGGACATCAGCAAGGGTTTCATCGAGCGAGCAGCCATCGTGTGGCGATCGTATACGGCGGACAACATCGGTTTCAAGAATCAACTCCCACCGCTCAACATCTTGCGCCGCGATGCCATCATCGTATTTATGCAATCGCCTGTGGTGCCCACCGCGTACAAGGCCCGGCTGTGGGCCCGCTTGGATGAGCAGGCCCGCCGGATGACCTACGACGCTTTGCTCCCGTATATCACCCAGCTTTGCGCCAGCGGAGATCCGCCGCTGTCGGTCGCGAAGTTCCTTCCCCAGCCGCCGGGAATGGAAGCCTATCGGGAGAATCCCGTAACGGGCCCACTACGCGTCGACGATGAGACCCAGCAGGGCACCAAGAAGTTCGAACCCTGATCGAATCGCCTAGTGCTTCGTTACGCCTCGACTGATGCATGGCGAGTACAGAGCGGGTGCAACGAAGCACTCGGGCCCGGATCGGGGAACGTGGAGACGACATGCTGATCGGCGTGGTCAAAGGCACAGTCCACTCGACCATCAATCATCCGTTCTACGACGGTCACAAGCTGTTGATCGTGGCCAGGGTCGGCTTGGAGGGCGAGGAGCAAGACGCCTACCTCATCGCCGTCGACACCGTGGGGGCCGGAGTCGGCGAGACGGTCCTGCTGATCGACGAGGGCGGTTCCGCACGCCAGGTGGTGGCCAATCCCGACGCCCCGCTGCGCTCGGTCATCGTCGGGATTGTCGACGCCGTCGAGCTGAATTGACCCCTGTGATGCGGCGGTCGAGAAGTAGCGGGCTGCGCCCCGCAGGCCGCCCCAGCGCGCCGGGTCGCATGGCCCGACTGGTTGTTCCTTATGGCCGGCCTGGGTCGCGCGGCTGCCTGACTCCCGATCCAGCACGCCTGCACTGCCCCATGGCGCCACGCCGTCAGGCGCCGCCCATCGCCTGGCCTCCACGCTGCTAGGCAAACCCCGCAGTCGACGTTAGGATGACTCCACGGGCCGCTCGGAAGTTCTGTCGGCGGCCCGCGTCAGGCCGCCCACTCGCAGCGAATCGGATAGGGCTGGCCCATTAGCGAGGTCAACTGAGAATCTCTGCGGCACCGCCGTCCCATTGGGAGATCGGACTGCGGCCGTGCCGCGGGGGTGGTGGAAGGTGAGCCCATGAGCACGGACTTCTTGCCCATCAAGCGGATCGACCATCTGGAATACTACGTGGGCAACGCCAAGCAGGCCGCCCATTTCTACGACCGGGTGTTCGGCTTCAGGGCGACGGCCAAACTCGGTCTGGAGACCGGCTCGCGCGATCGCTCCAGCTATCTGATGGAGCAGGGCAAGGCGCGCTTCGTCCTTACCAGCGCCCTCGTGCCGGACCACGAGATCAACCGTCACTGCGCCCTCCACGGCGACAGTGTCAAGATCATCGCCTTGGAGGTGGGCGACGTCGAGTCGGCCATGGGCGAGACCAAAGCGCGCGGGGCGACCGTCGTCCAGCCACCGCGAGCCCAGCAGGACAGCCACGGCGTGCTCAAGACCGGGATCATCAAGTACGCCGGGGACGTGGAGTTCAAGTTCGTCGAACGAGGGGATTACACCGGCTGTTTCGCCCCCGGGTTTCAATCGATCGAAGCCCACGGCTCCGAGCCGGTCGGCTTGGCCGCGATCGACCACATAGTCACTAACGTCCATCTGGGCGAGATGAACTATTGGGTGCGATGGTTCGAGAAGACCATGGGGTTCACCCAGTTGTGCGGATTCACCGACAAGGACATTAGCACCGATTACAGTGCCCTGATGAGCAAGGTCATGGAGGACGGCACGGGCAAGTGCAAGTTCCCCATCAACGAGCCGGCCGAGGGGAAAAAGAAATCCCAGATCGAGGAGTATCTCGACTTCCACTGCGGTCCCGGCGTTCAGCACGTGGCCATGAACACCCGAGACATCTGCAAGACGGTGCGCATATTGCGCGAGCGAGATGTCGACTTCCTCCGCATACCAGATACGTACTACGACGAGCTGCGCGATCGCGTCGGCCACATCGACGAAGACTACGACGAGCTCCAGGATCTGGGCATCCTGGTGGACCGGGACGAAGACGGATACTTGCTGCAGATCTTCACCGGCCCGATGCAGGACCGCCCGACGTTGTTTTACGAAGTGATCGAGCGGCACGGCAGCCGTGGGTTCGGCCTGGGCAATTTCAAGGCTCTGTTCGTCAGCCTGGAGCGCGAGCAGGCCAAGCGGGGCAACCTCTAAGAGCCTATTTCACAACCTCGTGTGACACCGGTCTCCAACCGGTGGGTGTGCCACAGGTCTTCGACCTGTGCAGGTTGTGAAACAGTCTCTTGGGGGCGGCGATTTCGGGAGCAACGGATGATCGACTACCATTGCGTGGGTAACCTGCCCCGCAAACACCACGTCACCCATCGCGAGGACGGCAAACTGCTCATGGAGCAGTGCGTCACCCGCATCGGATTCGACAGCACCTACAGCATTCTCTACTACCGAATCCCCCCGACGGACGAGTTCACCGTCAAGTCCACGGAACTCCCGGGGTTTTGTCCCGTTGAACCATTGCCGGCCCAGCTCCTGCATCGGCGACACATCAAGACGCAAGACATCGAGCCGCGGGGGGACTTCCTGACCGGGCGACGGACCGTCCTGATGAACGACGATGTTCGCATCGGCGTCGTCAAGACGTGCGAGTCGGCCGGCCGCCATTGGTTCAGCAACGGTGAGGGCGACGAATGCTGGTTCGCGTACGATGCGGGCGGCATGATGGAAAGCGTCTATGGCGTGTTGCCGTTCCACAAGCACGACTACCTAATCATCCCCAAGGGCACGCCCTACCGAATCCATCCGGACAGCGAGCGGGCCACGTTTCTGGTGTTCGAGTCGGACAGCTACATCGACATACCCAAGCAATTCCGTAACCAAGCGGGTCAGCTCACCATGGACGCGCCCTACTGCCACCGAGACTTCCGCCGACCGAGCGAACTGATTCGGTACGACAAAGCGAAGCACGGCGAAGCCCCGTTCACCCTGATCGTCAAGTACGCCAACCGGCTCAGCGTTCACCAGTATCAGCATTTCCCCTGGGACTTGGCCGGCTGGGACGGGTACACCTACCCGGTTGCGTTCAGCATCCACGACTACCAGCCGCGGACCGGGCTGGTGCATCTTCCGCCGACCATCCACATCACCTTCTCCGGTCGAGGGTTCATCATCTGCAGCTTCGTGCCGCGCAAGGTTGACTACTACGACCGCGACGGAGTCAAGTCCATCCCCTGCCCCTACGGACATGCCAGCGTGGATTGCGACGAGATCCTCTACTACGTCGAGGGCAACTTCACCAGCCGCCGAGGCGTCGAGGGTGAGTCCATCAGTCTCCATCCCATGGGCGTCCCCCACGGCCCACACCCGGGCACCTACGAGAAGAGCGTCGGCACCGATCGAACCAGCGAGTTGGCCGTCATGTGCGACACGTTTAAGCCGCTGCTCCTGACCGCCGAAGCCGACCGTGTTGAGGACAAGGACTACCACTACACCTGGGTCCGTCGAGAAAACGAGGCGATGGAGACGAGTAAGTAGGGAAGGGTCCGAGGGTCCGAGGGATCGAGGGGATGTGGGTCAGCGGGACGGAGGGACGGAGGGATCAAGGGAGTCGAGGAATTATCGATACCTGAAGGGTCGATGAAGCGCGCCCCAAGCCCATGGATCGCAATCCATAGTCCGCCCGGAAGGAGCCAGGATCGCCGACTCGCAAACTGAAGGTCCGCCCGCGTCCCCAACTCAACAATCGACATTCGACAATCCCTCTCCTTTGTCCGCAGCAGGAATCCGGGTATGGTACGGTTCGTTCAAGGGATCGTCGGACGGCGGGCGATTGACGGGGACGGGTCGCGGATTTGTGTTCGAGCGGACCCGTATCCCAGCCTCGCCCCCACGAGTCGGCCTTCCGCCGGATGTGGCGCGCCGCTAGCTCAATTGGATAGAGCATCGGTCTACGGAACCGAAGGTTACAGGTTCGAGTCCTGTGCGGCGTATTCGCCCTGACATCAGCCGGGTGGACCCTGCTCGCCGCGTTCCTCGGTGGACAGACCCAATCCGATGCCCCCGCCCCCGGTTTGTCCTCTCTTGGAACGGCCCATCGATTCTGCTATGATAGTCGGGTGCGACTACACCCCCCGCGGTCTGGGCAGGGAGGGTTGAGGCTGTGACCGTCTCAACGTGATCACCGACTCTCGACGCGCGAGGCAGTTTGGGGGCCAGATCGCCGACCAGAGCGGTCGCGGATCAGATTGGGGAAAAGGAGCGAAATCGTAATTCGACCATTATTGACAGTCCTGCTGGCATATTTGTTGTTGGTCCATCAGCCAGCCGGAGCCCAGATCGTAGCCGACGGCGGATTGGAGCTGGGCACGCCGAATCCCGAGTGGGAAGAGTTCTCGGAGAACTTCGGTTCGCCGATTTGCAGCGTGCAGACCTGCACCGGGTTCTTTGGCGATGCCCTCCAAGGTGATTGGTGGGCGTGGTTCGGAGGCACTGCCCAACAGGAGACCGGCTCGCTTACGCAAGAGGTCACCATACCTACCGGCCAGGCGACGCTGTCGTTCTGGCTGGACATCACCCTGGCCGGCGGCAGCGGCCAGGACTTTCTAACCGCCTCGATCGACGAGGTCGAGTTGTTTACCGTGTTCGACACGGATGTCGGCAGCTATCATCCCTGGACCGAAGTGACGGTCGATGTCAGTGCGTTCGCCGACGGCGGCAGCCATCTGCTGGCCTTTAACAGCACGACGTTCGGCCCACAGATGACCAACTTCTTTCTCGACGCGATCGCCATCACGGTAGAGGCCGATCTGCCGGGCGATGCCGATGATGACGGCGACGTGGACCTCTTCGACGCCGCAGCCTTCAACGACTGCGTCACCGGCCCCGGCGGCGGCGCCGACCCGCCCTGCGACACCTTCGATTTCGACGACGACAACGACGTCGACTTGGTGGACTACGGCGCGTTCCAGATCGCCTTCACCGGCTCATAGGTTGTACACGGACTGCATGGTTACGCCGTTCTCGAGATCGAGTGCGCCGATTCACTCACGCCCCGTCTTGACGCCGGCGAGCGATCCGCACCCACGCCTTGACCAGGCTGGGCAAGCGATCGGGTACTTCGCGCCCGTAATCGGGGGACACCATACGTATTTGATGAAGTCGACAAACGGCCTGAGCGATAGGTATGCGGCACTTTTCGCCATATGAAAGCGTAAGTCCTTTCGGGACAGGCAGTTACGCTTCCCCAAGCCATTTTGAAGGCCAACCAATCCTGGAAGGGACGAGGCGACGAAGCCACGAAGGGACGAAGAAAATGGTGAATTCCGAATGTAGAATTGTCAAAGAAGCGACGACCCACGACGGGAAACAGCGCGTAGGCGCGCTCCGCTGCCTTATCCGCCTGCGGCAGAGGTACTTGACGCGGGGTGGGGAGGCATAGAATTAGCGGTACGCGGCCGGTTCGAATGCTATCGCCGCGGATGCGCGGTTTGTGGCTCATCCTGCGCCTCCGGAGCCGGCATGCGGTCATCTGCAGGCGACGAGGACCGGTCCGAATAATAGCAGTTGACTGCTCGCAGCCAGAATTGGATGAACTCGATGAAATCAATGTGTCGGATGTCGACAAGGTCGTAGAGTTTTTCAAGTCACGATTGCGTGTGCAGGGTCGCACACCGTGCATCTATATTGTCTGTGTTGGTGCATCCGTAGCTACGGAGCATCTACCGGCACCATTGAGCCAGT